>NZ_JJML01000029.1 GCF_000775285.1 Neosynechococcus sphagnicola sy1
AACTGAATATTTGAAGTGATAATGACAACGATGACTGTATTGATACGGCTTTGAGTAAAGGTATCATCTTGAACGACTAAAACGGGACGCGGTATCCAGGCTCTGAACCTACTGGATCAGGTAAATTCGCCCACCAAATTTCCCCCCGATACATTACCAATCCTCACGTGGGAGAGACATATATTGCATCTTTGCTATCGTAGGATCTAGTTCAGAAGACTCTTGGGAGTAAACTTGGTTCAGCTTGTGCAAGATTTGATTACGGTTGTACTTTTTCAAATATGCTTGCAACGCTTTCGTGTAAAGCTCGCTGCGTGACAATCCCAACTGTTGGGCCAGTGCTTCCGCCTCATCAAAAACTGAATCTGGAAGGGAAATTGCAGTTTTCATAGCGATCTTAACTGAAATTCCTACTCTTCAGTCATACCTTGGTTATACCAAAACTGCAAGAACCAGCGCAGGTAAATACCAGCAGATAGCCTTTCTGTACCCCCCAGCCCAAAATCGAAGCCAGCTAACGGCAAAACGCAGCGGCGGCAGAAAACCTTAAACTCAGCACCAGCGGCTTTCGTCCGTCCGCTGCCGTGAAGTGTTAGGTTGCTGGCAAGGACTAGAGAAATATCTAATTATCCATTGGTCTGTACCCAACCTTTTATAACAGCTTTCCCCACCTTCAAATATTTATTTTCCAGCAAAAATTCATCAATAGCGGCTTCGCCCCCCTCCTTTAATGCAGCAACAACCCGTTGCTTTAAAGTAGGTGGAATAGCAGAGTTTACATAAGCCATCTGTTGATCTTCAGTTGCTTGAGGATTAGTTGATTCTAACTGCTTAAGAAGAGCCTGAATTTCTTGAGCAGCCTCAGCAAGGGACTGTTTAGATTCTGAAGCATAAATGTGCTGAACGTTTTGCTGCTTACCACCAGCTTGAACTGTATCAGCGAAATTCCCGAAATTAGAACCACGCATATCATACTTGGGCGATTGATTTTCTGCCATCGTTTGAATAACTCCTAATAAATTCGTATTGTTTTGGCGCTCAATCTGTACTTGCTGCCGATAAAAATTCAATTGCTCATCTTGAAAAGCTATTCTTTCTTGAATAATCGCTAGTTTCTCTTTGTACAGACTATCGTGTTGGTTTTCAAGAACTGCTTTGTCAATTGAAGAAGAAACTTCTAATCGAATGATAAACGCATCACCTGATTTCTTTTCAATTGCTTGTACAGAGAGGTTTTCTTCACCATACTGCGCCCTCAGTTCTTGGAAGGATTGAAAAAATGCTTTCCAATCAACTCCATCTATAAAGATGAGATCAACTGTTTCTAATGCCTTCTGAAAAAGTGCAACAAATTCACCCGGAGCGAAGTTTCTACTCTCATCTCGGGGACGACGCTCTAAAAAAATCTCTGTTCCGCTTGCCCAGTCCTCTTCATGCTTCAAGAAAACATAATCGCAAACTACACCCTCAAGCGTAGTGCTGCTGTTAATATTCCAGTCTTGGATACATGCTCCTGTAAGATTGGCTCCTGTAAAATTTGTACCTAAAGCTTGTGTTGTGTGAAGTATAGCTCCCCTTAAATCAGCATGAACGAACTGCGCTCCATTTAAGTTTGCACCAGTAAGATCCGAGCCACAGAGCCTTGCTTGAACTAAACTTGCTCCACCAAGAGATGCACCAACTAAAAGAGCTTTACTTAAATCAGCATTGTGGAAATTAGCAAGCTCGAGATCTGCATCAATTAATCCTGCTTCACGAAGATCCGAATCACTAAAATCAGCCGCAATGAAGTTCGCCCCGCTCAGTTCAATTCCTTGTAAATCTGCATTACTAAAGTCAGGTTTTTCTTGTATTTTTAGATTATCGTATATCCAATCGTTCCAGTGATCAGATCCGTTTCCCAGTTGAGCTAGATGCAGTTCATTAGCCATCTTTGATCCTTTCCAACCTACCCAATGGCTACTTCACCAATAAAGTTTTATCCAAAAATTTTCAAATCGTCCAGTGGTTAGCTAACCCGATGGTCAAATCGGCAATCTCCAGGTCTTGTCTTTGCCGACAACTTAAGCAAGCTAACGGCTGAATTCAGCGGCGGTAACAATACTCTGCATCCCCGAAAGGATCTCCATACCATCTGCTGAAATGATTGGTTATGCGTACTGTGAGTTCAATCTATATCGAGATCGCCCTTTGACGATTTCAACCCGTAATGGCTACAAATTTCTACCACGAGCGATCGCCCTCATCCCATCTCTCCCAACGGCTCAACTCCCACAAACACTGCCATTGTACCCAACCGTTCGCTGAACACAGAAAATGTTTCGGGACGTTTAACGTCGGTGCAAACCCTTAAAAAACTACACCGTTGTTTGGGGGCGATCGCACACCCATCATTACCCTTCAAACCACGGTTCGGAAAGCCAGGGCTTGAAGGCGATCTCACCCAGACATGTTTTGGGACGCTGAACACTCACCAATACCGTAGAGGATTGCTTCGCAGTGCTGCCGGAGCGTATGCCTGGGTGCGGAAATCGCTGCATCTCATCCCAGTGCCGATAGGTGGGGCTGTAGTTGTCGAAATCATCCGATCGCAGCACTGAGAGAACCCAACAGCAATTAGCCATAGGAATGACCGCTCCTCAAATATGGTTGGATAGTGCATAGGTTTCCTCCTCCGTTCTGAAGCAACTCACTGAATCTCATGGAAAGTCCGCCCTCCTCAACTACTCCGATGTCCGCCCCTGAATCCGCCACCGCTCGTCACTGGTGGGCTTTAATCAGCATTAGCTTGGGCTTCCTGATGTATGGGCTGGACACCATGATTGTCAACATTGCCCTGCCGACTTTAGCAAAGGAATTTGATGCTCAGTTTGCTGTTCTGCAATGGGTAATTGTTAGCTATTTGCTGGTGATTACAGCCCTGACTCTGAGTGTTGCTCGACTCGGAGATATGTTTGGTAAACGGGGTCTATTTTTGAGTGGGATGGTGCTGTTTACCCTGAGTTCGCTGCTGTGTGGCTTAGCCCCCTCCGTTGAATGGTTGATTGGTTTCCGGGTACTGGAGGGACTTGGTGCTGTGCTGATGGCAGCCCTTGGCTTCGCCATTGTTGCGGAGGTGTTTCCCAGTTCTCAACGGGGACAGGCAATTGGGATCGCCGCCGCAATTCTCTCGGTTGGTTCGGTTATGGGGCCAACCATTGGAGGATTGCTACTAAAATGGGGAGACTGGCGTAGTATTTTTCTGATCAATGTACCCATTGGCATCATTGCCAGTGTGATGATCTATCGGTTGGTTCCGGCCTCGCGGGTAGACCACACCGTGAAGCAACGCTTTGATGGTTGGGGAGCCTTAGTTTTCACCGTGGTGATGGTGAGTTTTTCTATGGGGATGACAGCAGGTCAGAAATTGGGTTTTACTCACCCTGCCCCCTTGGTGTTGCTGACGAGTACCGCGATCGCCCTTGGGATTTTTCTCTGGATTGAGCAGCGGATGGTGGCACCGATGCTCGATCTATCTCTGTTTCGGCGGCCAGTGCTCAGTCTCAGCCTGTTAGGGGCACTGGTTGTCTACACCGTTGTCATGGGTCGGGTATTGATTTTCCCGTTTTTTCTGCAACTGGAACTCAAACTGCCCACGGAGCAGGTGGGGTTGTTGATGGTGACTGCGCCCTTGCTCAGTGGCATTATTACTCCCCTCGCGGGTCGTTTAGCCGATAAGGTTGGCACCCGACCAATGAGCTTGTTGGGTTTGTTGCTGTTGATCGGAGGCTGTTTATTGGTCAGTGGCTTTGATACCCAGCTCACCTCCCTGCGCTATATGCTGGCAGATGGGGTGCTGGGCATTGGCTTAGGGATGTGGCGAGCCCCGAACAATACTGCCCTCTTAAGTGCGGCTCCGGTTGAACAATTAGGCATGGCTTCGGGATTAGCAACCCTAGCCATCTTATTGGGGCAAACCATTGGCGTTCCCTTCACCGCGACGCTATTTTTTGCCCTGGCTCGCAGCCATAGTCACCTATCCGCAGCAGTGAATAGTATGAGTGCGATCCCATCCGCAACCTTTATCTTTAGCCTCCATTGGACATTTGTAGTTATGGCGGGGCTGTTAGCGATTATGGGAGGGGTAACGACACTGTTTTGGCCACCCCAACGGCCTGCTAAAGTCGGACATTGAAACAGCCTTGCTGCAAAATCAGGTTCGGTATGGCAATGCCCCCATGATTAGAATTCAGGAGACAGGAATCAGAATGGATCCCAGGGGAGGGAAAACCGCCATTTATTCTCTCCTAGCAATAGAGGCTAATATCCTCACCCAGTTCATCGGCCAAATAACAGAGCGCCTTGAACCGCAGTTCAACGAGTTGATCGTAAAAAGGATTGAGCTTACACAGGGGCGGGATGCGCAAAAGGGTGTGGTTAAAGAGAGTGATGTTGCGTTCAAAGGGACAGCGAGCTGGAATCAATTTGCAAATAAGCCGCGCAACATCGGGGGTATGGATCTCGGTGGATTCTAACCAGTGGCGCATTGGCTGTAAGGAGTCATAGTGCCAATTAATCACAGATACAGATTTCATGGTGAGCGCCTCATCAGGTGGTTGCTGCCGGAACTATCAGTTATTAGAGGGAAATTTTACGGTGCTCTGAGGTTCAGATTGGAGTGCCTGAAACACAACAAAGGAGAAGGCAATACTTGCAGGAAGTAAGGAGAAAAATGCCGTAATTGGTAACAAGTTGGTATGCATTGAAAAGTACTGATTCTGAGAAGTGAATAACTAACGTCTCGATGGATTGTAGCTGCCAAGATCGGAGTTTAATTCCCAGGATTCTATGGTTGAAGAAGCGTTAGTTGGAGATACTTCAATCCTAGGGTCGGAACCGCTGGGATTGGTGAAGGATGGGTAAAGACTGCCTGAGTCTCTGTAAAGTTATCAATGAATTTTCCCTGAGCCAACCCATGGCAGGATGACTTTCAACCCTGTTTGGCTGCTCCTTGGCGAGAATTGAGGAGCCAGGGGGCAGGATCACAAAACTCTTCTGGATTCTTCAGCCAGAATGTACCCGAGATGACGGCAAGTATTTAAGCAGGGGGGATGTAGCTTACTTCCCGTCAGGGTGCTCAAAGCTCGAATCCCCAGGCTCAAAGGCGCAACCATTACCCCCTGCCCAGGAGTCTGTCAACTTTAAACTCAGCAAATGGGATCGCTGATTCCCTAACTCTGGTCTAGGCACTGAAATACTGGGCGGCGGGATGGTAGGTGACGATTGCTGTGGTGGACTGTTCGGGATACAGTTGCTCACTTTCATCCATGGTCAGATGAATGCGATCGCACCCCAGTAACTTCAGCAACTGGTGCTGATCCTGTAAGTTAGGGCAGGCTGGATAACCAAAGCTATAGCGAGACCCTGGATAACGTTGGGCCAGAATATCGCGGAGACTCTCTGGTTCGCGATCGCCCAACCCTAGCTCACGGCGAATCCGAGCATGAACCCACTCGGCAAGGGCTTCAGCGACTTGAACCGCTAACCCGTGGAAGTAAAGGTAATCAGTGTATTGGTTGGCCTCAAACAATTCCTTGGCAACATCCGTAGCTACCTGCCCAACCGTCACGGCCTGCATCGGCAGGACATCGATCTGCCCCGAGGATTTGGGGGCAAAGAAGTCCGCAATGCATAGACGTTTGAGCGATCGCTGCCGGGGGAATTGCCAGTGGGCGATCGGGGTGACGGGATCGACGGGATCGTAGATATCTAAGGCGTTGCCCGCCGCTTGGCAGGGGAAATAGCCATAGATAATCTGGGGATGCAGTAGATTTTCAGCCACTACCCGCTGTTGCCACTGCTCCAAAATTGGATAGACTTTCTCAGCGAGAAAGGCATCGTAGTCTTCCCGAGATTGTTCCCGTGGCTTACGAAACTGCCACTGTCCGGCAATCAGAGCCTGCAAGTCCAAATATCCAAACACCTCCGGCCAGGGGATCTGACTCCCCTCCAAAATCCGCGTCCCCCAGAAGGGTGGGGTGGGTCGGGGGATGTGAGGATCAACGGCCTCGGAGCGCGTTGTATCCTCTACGGTAGAAGGCAGCGGCAAGGGCTCGGTAGCGGCTGCCTGGGGAGTTGGTGGGGGGGTGACGGTTGCAGAGTCCATCGGGAGGGGGGCTGGCTGGGCTCCTGCCTGTCCATTTAAAAATCCTTGCCGATCATCCCATTGCCCTGCGGCTTTAGCTGGCATCAATTGATCCATAAAGTGCAGATCGGAAAAGGCATCTTTGCCATAGATCACCTGACCGTGATAGGTTTTCTGGCAATCCTCCTGGACAAACTTGGGGGTGAGAGCGGCTCCACCCAAAATCACGGGGACTGAAATCCCCCGCTGGTTGAAAACTCTCCAAGTTTTCTTGCATAAAGGCAGTGGACTTCACCAAGAGGCCGCTCATGGCAATGCAGTCGGCTTGGTGTTGCTCAAAGGCTTCGATGATGTGATCAACGGGTTGCTTGATCCCGAGGTTAATGACGCGATAGCCATTGTTGGAAAGGATAATATCCACCAGATTTTTGCCAATGTCATGGACATCCCCCTTGACGGTGGCAATGATCAAGGTGCCTTTGGCGTTATTGCCAGCATCGGCTTTCTCTAGATAGGGTTCTAGAAAGGCAACGGCGGCTTTCATGGTTTCGGCGGATTGCAACACAAACGGTAGCTGCATCTGTCCCGATCCAAACAGTTCCCCCACCACCTTCATGCCATCTAACAAAAAGGTGTTGATGATCTCCAGGGCGGGATATTGTTCCAGGGCTGCTTTGAGAGTTACTTCCAGACCGATGCGCTCCCCATCAATGATGTGCTGTTTTAGGCGTTCTTCCAGGGGTAGAAGGGCATCCTGACTGCGATCGCGCTGGGTGGTCGCCCCCTCAAACAGACGGGTTAATTCTGTCAGGGGGTCATAGATACAGACAGCCCCCTCAAACCGCCGTTGATCAAAAATCAATTGCCGACAGACTTCCTGATGCTGGGGGTCAATTTTGGCGAGGGGCAAAATCTTATTGGCACTGACAATGGCGCTGTCCATGCCAGCGGCGGTTGCCAGGTGCAGAAACATGGAATTTAAGACCACACGGGCCGCTGGGTTTAAGCCAAAGGAAATATTCGAGACCCCCAGCAAGATATGACAACCTGGGAGTTGCGATCGCATTCGCTGGATTGATTCCAGGGTGGCTTTGCCGTTGCTGCGGTCTTCAGCAATGCCGGTTGAAATTGGCAAGGCCAAGGGGTCAAAAAAGATCTCATGGGCCGGAAGTCCAAACTCCAAAGCCGCCCGATAGGCGCGCTGGGCGATCGCAAACTTCTGATCCGCTGTGCGCGCCATGCCTTCTTCATCAATGGTGCCAATCACCACCCCAGCTCCATAGGTTTTGGCGAGTTGTAGTACCTGATAAAACCGGGGTTCCCCGTCTTCAAAGTTGGTGGAATTCAGCAGGCACTTACCCCCTGCCACCTTGAGTCCCGCCTCCATTTTTTCCCATTCCGTGGAGTCAAGCATCAACGGCAAGGTGACATTGGTGACCAGGCGGGACACTAACTCGTGCATATCCCGCACCCCATCCCGACCCACATAATCCACATTCACATCCAGGATATGGGCACCTTCCTTCACTTGGGCCTTGGCGAGGGCGACCAACCCATCCCAATCTTCGGCATTCAGCAAGTCGCGGCACTTTTTTGAACCGCTGGCATTCAGGCGTTCCCCGACAATCAAAAAGGAGTTGTCTTGCTCATAGGGTTGGGCACTGTAAATCGAAGCCGCAGCGGGGACAAATTCGGGATGGCGCTGTTTCGGCGTTAGGGTGGCGGCAATTTCAGCGAACTGTTGAATGTGGGCGGGGCGAGTACCGCAGCAGCCGCCAATAATCTGCACCCCTAGATCTTCAATAAAGCGCGTCAGGGCAATCCGCATCTCCATGGGGGTGAGTTTGTAGTGGGCGTGACCGCCCACATTCTCTGGCAGACCAGCATTGGGAATACAGGAAACCACAAAGGGGGAATGCTGGGACAAATAGCGAATGTGTTCCGCCATCAGATCTGGCCCCGTGGCACAGTTTAAGCCCAGAATCTCAATGGGGAAGGGTTCAAGAATTGCTAAGACCGCATCAATCTCAGAGCCGACTAGCATCGTTCCCTGCTGTTCCATGGTCACGGACACCATCAGGGGGCGGCGATCGCCCCGCCGCTGGAAGACTTCCTCAATGCCATTCAATGCCGCCTTGATTTGCAGAATATCTTGGCAGGTTTCCACAATAAAAAGGTCAACGCCGCCATCATAGAGACCCTCTGCCTGGGGGATAAAGGCTGCTTTCAGGGTGTCGTAATCAATGTGTCCCAGGGTGGGGAGTTTAGTCCCTGGCCCCATGGAACCGGCAATAAAGCGGGGTTTCTCAAGGGTGGAGTACTCCTTGGCTACCCGTTTTGCCAGGGTTGCGGCTTTGTAGTTCAGTTCGTAGGCGCGATCGCCCAAGTTAAACTCATTCAGCACCAGGGTAGAGCCGCCAAAGGTATTAGTTTCAATCACATCTGCCCCGACCTCTAAAAAGCTGCGATGGACTTTTTCCACCGCCTCTGGTTTCGAGATCACCAGGTATTCCGGACAATCCTCATAGTCTGGCCCCCCGCGGTCTTCCGTGGTCAAGTTCTGGGCATGCAATGAGGTACCCATGGCCCCATCAAACACCAGAACGGGGCGATCGGGACTGTGCAGGCGATCGAGGAAGGATTGGGACATAGGAGCTTGCCAAAATACAGCAATAACTGAACCCAGGGCTGAAACAGAGCTTTGATGATGATCTTTGATCTATTCTGCAAAATTTCGGCGATCGCAGGCCATGAATTTAGTGAGAATTACCTGCCTGGGGACGATCAACTGACCCCGAACCCACATCAGGGATAAAAACGCCGTGCGGTAACGTGACCACAAGCGCCCTCAATTTCTCATCGAGTTAGTTGGGGGAAACCCCCCCATATCAGGTCGGGGGCTTTGCCCCTAGTGGGTGCAGTGAATCCCCGCAACAATGGAGACATAGCATTCGCTGGGCTCTTGACCATGGAATATTTATGCTACTTAGCAAATGCCAGCCTCACTCTAAGAGTTGTTGAATACCTGCACTCAGCTCAGCATCTCCCCGTTAGTTTTATGACCGTGATTCATCAAATTGACGGATGGGT
The DNA here is from genome assembly GCF_000775285.1 of Neosynechococcus sphagnicola sy1. NCBI lineage: Bacteria > Bacillati > Cyanobacteriota > Cyanophyceae > Neosynechococcales > Neosynechococcaceae > Neosynechococcus > Neosynechococcus sphagnicola. Next base: position 9,215 of record NZ_JJML01000029.1, read on the forward strand.
TGTGCGGATTAAAATGAGTCATGCTCTGAATCCTCTCCAGGATGGGAACTTCCGAGCTTTTATGGCTGAGTTAGGCATCTCCTACGAACCCGGAATTCGGCTGCAAATGGCACTCTGGGGTCTAGAAATGGGGCAGTCACCGATTTCAGTGATGCATAACTATCAGGTCGCGGTTGTCTCCCATGGCAAGCCCGACCGAGATGAAATTGAAGAGTTTCGCCGCCAATTTGTCATGGGACTGGGATATTGCCCAGAGACGCTCGCTTAGACACAACCCTAATACAGTTTGCCCCTAAGCTCCGTTGTCAAATGCCCCTGGAATGTACTCGTGGAGTTGGAACTGAGATGGGGGAACTGGGGTTCCTGGACGAAGGTCTTTAACTGGACGCTGGCATCTGACGAGGGCCACATCAAAGCGACAGGGTAAATCCGAAAGGTAGGGATGCTCAGCCAGAAATTGCCGTGCGGCTTGCCAAAGTTTGGCCTGTTTAGCAGCAGTGATGGCCAGCAATCCATCGGCATCCCAGTTACTAGCACTGCGGGTTTTGACTTCGACAAAGGCCAAAGCTGCCGCTCTTGGAGTCTGAACCTCCTCTCCTCTGTAGTGAGCTACCAAATCTAATTCTCCCCAGCGACACCGCCAGCGACGGTAGAGAATCAGCCATCCTTGGGCTTCTAGCCATTGAGCAACAAAGTCTTCACCTTGAGCCCCAATATCAGGATAATAAGAATTGCGGTTCCCCACTGGTGCAATCCCGTATGAATTCTCGGCTATGCCACTGGCTTGTGACGGCTTTTCTCAGTCTAGTCTGCTGGATTTTCACTTGCACACTGGTACTCGGAGTGCCAGCGGCGATCGCTGACGACTATACCAGAGCCACGTTGCTCAATGCTGATCTCTCAGGTCGTGACCTGACAGATTCTAGTTTCACGAGTGCCAACCTGCGGAATAGTAACCTCAGTCATAGCAACCTTGAGGGGGTGAGCTTCTTTGGGGCCAATCTCGAAGGAGCGAACCTTGAAGGAGCCAATCTTGCCAATGCCACCCTTGATACCGCTCGATTCACCGGCTCTAATTTAAAAGATGTGGTGCTGGAAGGTGCCTTTGCCTTCAACACCAAGTTTCAGGCAGCTTTGATCGAGGGGGCTGATTTCACCAATGTTGACTTACGTCGGGATGTCCAGCTATTGCTGTGCAAAGGTGCGAGTGGTGTGAACCCAGTCACCGGGCGGAGAACCCGTGAGACGCTCAACTGTGATTAAATCCTGAACCAAGGGTGGAGAGGCAATGGCAATGGATATTGCTGCTCCTCGTTGATCGACCCGCTGGATATACGGGATAGACTATGGCATCGCGGTGTTATTTTGCTTAACCGACCATGACCATCAACAGTCCGGTTTGGGCTCTTACGGTTACAGAAGTCTATGAAGCCTTAGACACGTCTGCTCAGGGATTGACGGAAACTGAAGCCGAAGCCCGGTTAAAGCGATTTGGACTCAATGAATTACCGGAAGCTCCCCAACGCCCGCTGTTGCTGCGTTTTATCGACCAATTGACCCACTTCATGGCCTTGTTGCTCTGGGTGGCAGGAATTCTGGCGTTTATTTCCCACACCCCGGAACTGGGGTGGGCCATCTGGGCCGTGATCTGGATTAATGCCATTTTTAGTTTCTCCCAGGAATTTCAGGCAGAGCGGGCGCTGACCGCCCTCAAAAGTGTCCTGCCGATGCAGGTAAAGGTCTACCGGGATGGAGAACTGAAGCAAATTCTGGCTGGGAATTTAGTGCGGGGCGATGTCGTGCAATTGGAGGAGGGCGATCGCGTCTCGGCGGACGCTCGATTGGTTACTGCGGAGAGTTTGTACCTGGATATCTCAGTAATGACGGGGGAATCCTTGCCAGTGGCTCGGGAAGCAGATCCTGCCCAACCCCGGCAGATGGTGCCCCTGCGAGCCGGAAAACCCTTAATGCATCCAGGAGATACCCCACTCCAGGAAGCCTTACCGCCGGGAGAAATCCGCAATCTGGTGCTGGCGGGGTCTACTGTAGCCGCTGGACGGGCGATCGCCGTGGTCTACGCCACCGGTGCCCAAACGGAGTTTGGTCATGTCGCCCGCCTGACGACCCTGGTGAAACGGGAACCCAGTACCCTAGAGGTGCAGGTGGCTCGCATTGTGCGCGTGATAACGATCATTGCCCTCTCCATGGGCACCCTGGTGTTTCTCCTCACCTCTTTTCTAGTAGGGATGCAGGTGAGGGAAAGCTTTATTTTTGCCATCGGCATCATCGTTGCCTTGGTACCCGAGGGCTTACTGCCCACCGTTACCCTGGCCCTTGCGATCGGCGTCCAACGCATGGCTAAACAAAAGGCTCTGGTACGCCGCCTGTCGGCGGTGGAAACCTTGAGTGCCACGACGGTGATCTGTACCGACAAAACGGGCACCCTGACGAAGAACGAAATGACGGTGCGAACGTTGTGGATACCGGATGGGGAAGCGTCGGACACCTTAACCTCCGTTCCCTCCCCTACTTCCTTGATTGCCGTCACGGGGGTTGGCTATGATCCCACCACCGGCAGCATCGAGATACCAGAGACCCTTGAGGCTCCCTGGCAGGTGCGGTTGTTGCTAGCGGGGGCAGCCCTGTGTTCCAATGCCCGTCTCATTCATCTCACGGACTCTAGCAGCTGGCAGGAAATCGGCGATCCGACGGAAGCGGCCTTACTGGTGGCGGCTCTGAAGGCTGACCTGGGCCCAGAGACCTTGCAGCAGCAGTATCCCCGGTTGCGGGAAGTTCCCTTTGACTCCCGCCGTCGGATGATGACCGTGGTACTGGACTGGCAACGGGCAGACCTTTGGCCCAATGAATTTCCCTACCTCAGCTTCACGAAGGGAGCACCCCTAGAAGTTTTGCGTTGCTGCACTGGTATCCTCAGGGCAGGGCAGGTACAAGAGTTAAGTCAAGCGAATCGGGATCAGGTGGCAACTGCCAATGATGACCTAGCTCGTCAAGGATTTCGAGTGCTGGGCTTGGCCGTGCGCAAGGGTCGTCAAGAATTGCTGGAGTCCCCCCCCCAACAACTGGAGCAAACCCTGATCTTCATTGGTCTGGTGGCGATGTTTGACCCCCCCCGTCCGGAGGTTGAGGCTGCGATCGCTCACTGTCATCAGGCCGGCATTGCCGTCACCATGGTGACCGGAGACTATGGGTTAACCGCCGAAGCGATCGCCCGCAGCATCGGTTTGGTGCAAGACAAAGTCCGAATCCTCACCGGAGAAGGGATGGGACATCTTTCGGATGCCCAACTGCGGCAGATCCTCACCTACCGTTCGAATCTGATCTTTGCCCGCATGTCCCCGGAGCATAAACTACGTCTAGTTCAGGCTTACAAAGATCTCGGCCATGTGGTTGGGGTAACCGGAGACGGGGTCAACGATGCGCCAGCATTACGGGCGGCGCATATTGGGATTGCCATGGGGTTGAATGGCACCGATGTTGCTCGAGAGGCGGCGGATATCGTGCTGTTGGATGATAACTTTGCCACGATTGTGGCGGCGATCGAGCAGGGCCGCACGGTTTACCAGAACATCCGCAAGTTTATGACCTACATCCTGGCTTCCAATGTAGCGGAGTTGGTTCCTTTTCTCGCCATGGTGGCGCTGAAAATCCCCCCGGCGCTGATTATCATGCAAATCTTGGCGGTCGATCTAGGTACCGACATGCTGCCAGCTTTGGCGCTGGGAGCAGAACAAGCAGAGGCTGGCAGCATGAGCCGTCCACCCCGCAAACATACTCAGCCGCTTTTAGATCGATCCCTGCTACTGCGGGCATATTGCTTTCTGGGGGTGATTGAAGCCGGCCTGGGAATGCTGGCTTTCTTTATCGTTTGGTGGAGTCACGGCTATGGATTATCGGAACTGCAAGCGGTGACCCCTGCCATCCTCTCCCATACTGCGGATGCCACAACCATCGGCATTTATGCCCAGGCAACGACCATGACCCTGGCGGCGATCGTGGCCTGTCAGGACGGCAATGTTTTTGCCTGTCGATCGGAACGAGCCTCCGTGATCCCCATGGGGTTTTTCAGCAACCGCCTGATCTGGCTGGGCATTGCCTGTGAGTGGTTGCTGATCCTGGCAGTCATCTATATCTCCCCATTGCGGAAAATTTTCGCAACAGCCCCCCTGTTTGCATGGCAGTGGCTGCTGCTTCTTGCCTGTCCGCCTCTCCTGCTCGGTGCAGAAGAATTACGCAAGCACTACCTGAACGCGCGCGCACCCTTCAGTAGCTAGCCAACCTTAAATCTAAAATGCTCTAGCGCTGATTAGTATAGCGACACTCCAGTATCTCATCTGGGGGTATCCCCTCACTGTGGCGATCGCAGCACCCGAAGTGGGTCAGGATACCCTAGGCTGGACAGTAGCAATTTGGTCATCAACGACAGTCTGGAGTTATGGAAGCACCATTTCGCTTGATTAGCGTTCGGAATCGGGTGATTTTCACCGACCCTCCGCCGGAACTACCACCACCCGTCAACCCCACTGGTCGCAAGATTGGCTGGGGAATCCTGGGTTTGGGATGCCTCGGCACTCTGATCGGAGGGATTGCTTTGGTTCTCCAACTCCCACCCTCTATCGAGGAGATACCTGTCCCCAGCCTCTCTCCCACTCCCCTGCCATCCACCTTAGAAACCAGGCCAATTGATAGGAGAGAAGATCCGGTGAGGGTGAAAGCCCCTTCTCCCCGCCTCTCAGCGGCCGAGTCCCTGTTGCCCACCACTAACCCAAATCGACGATTGGCTCAAATTACCCATGGCAGTCGACGCAGCGATCCCTTTGCAGAATTTGCCCTACTCCCCGTCGTCGTGACAGCGGATACACCCCCCATCATCCCCATTGCCAGTGTTGCTCCCCCTGTCAACGCAGCCCCGCAACTCCGTCGGTTGACACCGATCAAGGTTCCTTCTCTGCCACCCCTCTCCCGTCGGTTTCCTAAAAACCTTGCCCCCCCGTCCCCTGGGGCAGGGATCACTGCCGCTCCTCTCCCCTGGGATCGCTGCGACGATCCCAGCCCCGGAAAAGTTGGCCTGTCAGTTAGCGGTGAATGGGATTATGCAGTCCCAAGGCAAACCTCTGGCGATCGTTCAAGTGGCCGATCAGCCGCTCAACCAAACCGTACAGGTGGGCGATCACCTATGTGGCGGTCTGGTTGTGGTGAAGCAAATTTCCAGTCCTGGGAGTCGTCAACCTAACGTCATCCTCGAACAAAATGGCAAGGAATTTATTCAATTTGCAGATGGCTAAGGGGGCTATAGCAATCCGCTCTCAGTTCTAAATCACAAGATACTGGAATGACTGGAATAGGGCATCCTTTGCACATGCTGTTACTGCTGTTTTAGGATTACTATATTTGTCTTCCTAGAAGCAGGTAGAAAAGTCAGGATGAGGGTAGAAAATGAGTTTTTTCGTTGGATGAATTGAACTTGACAGCGTATTCCAATTTTCATCAGCTCGATGAAACTAGCTTGATGGAGAAGCAAAGTGAATCTGCAGAGACGTTGCTATGGAGCTGCAAAATACCCAGGAAGATCCTAAGTAAACCATGAGTTATAGAAGCATCAGGAGCATAGGGTTTCCCAGTAGATCAATGGGCTGATTGAGCTACTGTCTGGATCTTTAATCAACAGAGAATGATGATCTGACAAAAGCATCATGATCAAGAACTAAGTTGTTGCACATCCAAAACGCATATGACTAGGGGTAAAACCCTTTCAGAATTGATTGCGTCTCGATCTAGATTGCGATGGGTCTCATTCCTCGAAGCTTACTGCGTCCACTGGAAATAGCCTCTAAGATAGAAAGGTGATGCTGTCATTAAAATTGTAAAAATAGTTTTCCATGCTAAGAGCCGGAATTGTTGGACTTCCCAACGTTGGCAAGTCTACACTGTTTAACGCCCTCGTCGCCAACGCCAAAGCCCAGGCAGCGAATTTCCCATTTTGTACCATTGAACCCAATATCGGGGTTGTAGCAGTGCCAGATCCACGCCTGCAAGTGCTGGCTGGGATCTCAGGTTCGGCAGAAATTTTGCCGACGCGGGTGGAATTTGTCGATATTGCCGGACTGGTGAAAGGAGCCAGTCAAGGAGAGGGCTTGGGCAATCAATTCCTGTCTCATATCCGAGAAGTGGACGCAATTGTGCAGGTGGTGCGCTGCTTTGAGAATGATGACATCATTCATGTCGCTGGGTCGGTTGATCCAATCCGAGACATTGAGGTGATTAATTTAGAATTGGCCTTGGCCGATCTAGGGCAAATTGAGCGGCGCATCGATCGCACCCGCAAACAGGCGCGTACGAGTAAAGAGGCCCAGCTAGAACTCACAATTCTAGAGAAGCTAAGTGCCACACTCGATCAGGGGCAACCCGCTCGCCACGTCATTTTAGACGACGAAGCCGCCGCCATCATCAAGCCTCTGGGATTATTGACCCGCAAACCCTTGATCTATGCAGCCAATGTTTCGGAAGACGATCTGGCAACGGGCAACCAATGGGTCGAGCAGGTAAGAGCCTTTGCCAGTGACGAGGCGCAGGTTGTGATTGTCTCTGCCCAGGTGGAGTCTGAGTTGGTAGAGTTGCCGATCGATGAACAGGCAGATTTTCTGGCGTCCTTAGGGGTCGCAGAAGGAGGGTTGCGATCGCTGATTCAGGCAACCTATGAACTCCTGGGACTGCGAACCTATTTCACCACTGGCCCCAAGGAAACCCGTGCCTGGACGATTCAAGCTGGAATGCTAGCTCCCGAGGCGGCGGGCGTGATTCACTCCGACTTTGAACGGGGATTTATTCGGGCTGAAACTGTGGCCTACCAGGATCTGGTGACCGCGGGTTCCATGGGCGTTGCCAAAGGCAAAGGGTTAGTCCGGAGTGAAGGCAAGGACTACACCGTTCAAGAAGGGGATGTGCTGCACTTCTTGTTTAACGTCTGAAGGTCGTTGGAGGGGAAACATTCCCCTCAGTCATCCATCTTCCCTAAGATCCGGGCGGTATCTCACTGGGCGGTGTTAGGGGACGCACGGGCTGATACAGCGGTGTTAGGGGTTGATAGTGATAGGGTGGCGGAGATTGCATGGGTGGGGTTGAGGGCAGGGGTTGGGCAACTGGGATGGGTTGATGTCTTCCCAGTGCGGATTCCACGGTGGCCAGGGACAGGGATGTTCCCGGTGTCCCTGGAACTTCAACCACAATTAAGTAGCCAGAGAAATTTTGTCCCCCAATCTGGGTGAGGGCACCCAGCAAACGGGGCATATCGGACTGGAGTAACCGACCAGACTCATCATAAAGTTCCAGAGCCGACAGACAGCCAATGGTGGGATTCCAGTTAAAGCTGTCAATCGTCCCTTGCTTGCCATTGAAAAAGTCGGGTGCTTCGCCACTGCCATGAATCCGAAACAATCCCCGACCAATTTTGCCCGCCCAATAACTCTGCTGAACTGGGAAGTAATTGCGCCAAGAAGGGGGCAGGAGGGCTTGATAGGTTTGCAAATTGCCACTGAAGCTGCCGGAACGTCCCGGTAGAAACTGCTTTACACCAGGTTCAAAGGGGACAAACAACTGCACCAAGGAAAACTGCCCATAGGCGCGGAAAAACTGTTGATCCGGTTGGGGAACCACACCTTGAATCCGATAGATACCCTGGGGGGTTTGTCCACGGGTGAAGTTCCAACTCAGGCCGTGGATGGACTCCAAAAGCAGGGGCATAGACCAAAGTTGCCCCCCCAAGTTGCCGGAGGTGGTTGCAAGCGATTCCCGGACAAATTGGCCATTGCCATCTTTCAGCACCGTGAGGCACAAAACCCGGCGATCGGGTTGACAAACCACATAGAGTTGCAATGCTCCAGGGGCGATCGCCCAATTCAGTAGATCTGCCAGGGGCGGCATCGGGGCAGGATGGATGCTCTGGCTGACATCCCGCAGCGTGGTGTAGAGGTAGACATCCGCCGACCAACGGGGAAAGCGTTGACGCACCTGATCACTCAGTTGTTGCAGTTGTTCCAGGGAGACTCCCCCTTTGTGCAAACTTGACAAGGCCATCGCTACCCACTGAGAATCCCCACTGCGTTGGAGAATCTCCAGAAAACGCTGCTGGAGGCGGCTATAGACAGGGGAACGGCTCAAGTACAGTTGGGTTCCGACCTGCATCGCCATGTCAAGGGTGCGCTGTTGCGATCGCGACCATCCAGATCGGACCGTCAGGTGCAACAGGTTATCCACCGCGTCGGCGACAAACTCATCCTGGGGAGCCACCACCGCAGTTGTCCAGAGGATATTGCGCCAATGACGCTCTTGAGCATCGGTGACCGGATGGCGGTTGAGATCGTAATTTTCAGGCCGAACTTGGCGGAGTTGTTGCTGTCGCTGTTCAGCCCGGGCAGCAGCCGTCGCTGGGGCACCCCTAGCTGGGGCTACCGGAAGCAACGAGAGTCCACCCAGCATCAGACAGCCAGAGAGGGCAACTCCTCTGAAACACTGAGCGAGGCTACGGGGAAATGGTGCAGGCTGAGTTACAGACATGGCACTGAAAAAAGGAACTAACTTACCCGTTACTTTACCCTACGCTGACTCAGATACCCTTGCAGAAGGACGGTCAATTTTTCCGATCACCCTCCTCAAAAACCCTGGCCTAAGCGCCGTTCCAGGTAGCGAGACAACAGTGTTAATGGATAACAGAGGGCAAAGTAGAACAGGGCTGCTAGGACAAAAATGAACAACTTAACATTGGCATCCAATTGGGGGTAGGCAAAGGATGCTGCTACCTGTTGTAACTCCATCACCCCAATGGTAGAGAGCAAGGCACTGTCCTGAATCGCACAAATCAAATTATTGGTATAGGGGGGGAATCACCAGCCGAATCGCTTGAGGTAAAACAACCCGCCTCAGAATCCAAATAGGCTCCATTCCCAAGCTCAGGGCAGCTTCCCGCTGCCCTTTATCCACTGATGCAATCCCAGCCCGAAACACTTCTGTGAGGTAGGCTCCATAATTAAAGCCCAAGCCCAACACTCCATAAAAAATGAAATTAAAGTTCGCTGGCACCAGGCTGTTGCTTTGCAAGGGGGTCATCAGTTGGAAGGCAAGGCCATGGGGGTCAAACCCCAACCGTGACAGCAGGGTGCCAATGCCAAATCCCCAGAGCAGGAGTTGCACCAGGGTAGGGGTGCCGCGAATGCCCTCAACGTAGGCGATCGCAAGCCAGCGCCAGACCCGTCTCCTGGATAAGCGCCCCCAGACGGCCAAGCCCCCCAGGAAGGTAGCCAGGATCATGCTGACCAGAGAAATCAGCAGCGTGACTCCCGTGGCTTGCAACAACAAGGGGAAATAAAGCCCAATGGTTTGCCGGAAGTGCAGCAGGTAGAGGACAAAAACAGCTCCAATAACCGCCATCACCCCATAGAACAGGGACTCACTGGAAGGTCGCCACAGCTGTTGAGGGGGCGAGAGTCTAAAAGGAGGGGTGATCACGGATTTTATCCTCTAGAAAAGAACTACATCGCTGCCCGCAGCTTCTGTTCAAACGTCCGACCGATATAGGCAATGGGCAGACTCATCAGTAAATAAAGAACTAAGGCCAGAACGTAGAGGGGCAGCGGATCACTACTATTACGAATCGACCAGGACTGCAACACCGATGTCAGCTCACTGCCGGAGATCACACTGACAATGGCGGAGTCTTTGAGCATATAGATAAAGTCATTCACCAAGGGAGGAATCACTAAGGGGACGGCTTGAGGGAGTTTAACCTTCAGGAAACTCTGCTCCGGAGTCATGCCCAGAGAGAGAGCGGCCTCCGTCTGACCGGGGTCAACCCCCAGAAAGCCCGCCCGAAATACCTCTGCTTCATAGGCGGCATAATTCAAGGCCAGGGAAATCACCCCCGCGACCCAGGCATTGGCGAAGGTGGAAAGGTTAAAGCTGAGTAACACTGCCCCCACCCCGTAGTAGAGCAGCAGCACCTGGGTAATGATGGGGGTACAACGGGCTGCCTCAATAAACATCCGGGAAGGCACCCGTAGCCAGATGGAATTGGAACTGGACATTGCTGCTAGCACCAGTCCCAGGAAGACCGCGATCGGGAAGGAGAGACCGCAGTAGATCAGGGTATTCAGTGCCCCCCGCAAAAAACTCTGGTAGTGCCGACAGAATCAATTGCATTGCCAGTCTCTAGACAATTCCGATCTCAGCTTGCTGGTCATTCCACATCTGCCATCGCTGATAGATGGTCTTGAGGGTGCCGTCGTTTTTTCAGGATCTCTAGAGCCTGATTGATCTGGGATTGTAGGGCCATCCCTTGGGGACTGTTCTTGTTAAACGCAATCACATAGTTATTGGGGTAGATGGGTTGCCCGACTAGCTTTAAAGCCGGGTCTGGGACACCACTAGGGCCACTGCCGAGGACGTAGTAGGCAGCAATGGGCAGATCAATGAGAATCGCATCCAACTTTTTCTGCTTCAGATCATCAAAGGGCAGGTTGCCTTCGTAGACCTTGGTGGTTATCTGCGGGGATGAGCGCAGGATTTCCTCCGCCTTAAAGCCAAGACCGGTACCAACGGTGAAGCCATCCAAGTTTTTTAAGGAGAGATTGCTACTCGGGGTTTGACTCTGAAAGCGTGGATCTTCACTGCGCACCACAATTTGCTGACCGTAGCGGTAGTAGGGCATTGAGAAGATCTGGGTTTTCTCCCGGTCGGCATTCATTTCCCACCCATTCATGATCAGGTCAAATTGGTTGGCTCTCAGGGAGGCAGATAGCTGGGCATAGGCCGTCTGGACATGGGCGGGCTTGACACCCATGAGGTTGGCGATCGCCGCCGCAATTTCGACCTCAAACCCAATCAACTGACTGGGGTTTTGGGGATCTTTGAACACATAGGGCGCCCCACCCACGTACTCTGCACCCCATTGCAGGAGTCCAGGGGTTTTCAGCCCCTGACTGGGAACGATGGCGGGAGAGGCAGTGTTGGAACTCCCCCCGGAGGAAGTCGAGACATTCCCTGCGCAAGCCGACACCACAAAGGGTAAGGCTCCCCCCAAGGTCAACAACCCTCCCGTTTGACCCATCCGTTGGATAAATTTTCGTCGCTGCATGCGGTCATTCATGGGGAACACGGCTCCAATCTGGTGGCTCGTATCAGGGTAAGGTGGAAAGCACCCGCTCTAGAAACAGCTGGGTACGCTCTTGTTGGGGCTGTCGGAAGAATTCATGGGGTTCTCCCTGCTCGATAATCGCCCCGTCGGCAATAAATACTACCCGACTGGAAACATCTCGAGCAAATTGCATTTCATGGGTGACCACGACCATGGTCATGCCCTCTGCCGCTAAATCTCGCATCACCTTCAGAACTTCCCCAACTAATTCCGGGTCAAGGGCGGAGGTGGGTTCATCAAATAACAACGCTCGGGGTTGCATTGCCAGGGCTCGAGCGATCGCCACCCGTTGTTTCTGCCCACCTGACAGACGATTGGGATAGACATCCCGTTTCTCTAAGAGTCCGACCTTGGCCAGCAATTGCTCTGCCAGGTCTACGGCTTGGGCTTTGGGGATACGACGCACCAGCATTGGCGCCTCAATGATGTTTTGCAACACCGTCATGTGGGGAAAGAGATTAAAGTTCTGAAACACCATCCCCAGTTCTCGACGAATTTGGCTTAGTTGTTTGATCGGCAGATCGGGGTACAAGCGGTTGCCGTCAATGACAATTTCCCCCTGGGAATATCTCTCTAGCCCATTCAGACAGCGAATCAGGGTGCTTTTGCCAGAACCACTGGGGCCAATCAGGGCCACGACTTCTTGCTTGCGAACCGCAAAATTCACGTCCTTGAGCACGTGGCGATCGCCGAAAAATTTATGCAGCCCAGTCGCTTGGATAATCACATCGGCATCGATCCCACTCGATGTCGATCTCAGGGAGTGCGCCGCAGCTATACCTTTATAGATCGGTTCAGAATCCACATCCATGCAACAGTCCTAGGCAAAGGTTGATAGACAATTGAGAAAACGATGTGAAGTTGCGGGGGCAGTGAACTGGGCTGTATCTTATTAACCCCTATTGCCCACTGTCAAGCCTGTCTGTGGGCATTTGTCGATAAACCTGGAAAAATGTTTCACCCCCCCTCCAGTTTCAGTGCCGATGATAGAGTGTCAATGTTTGAGATCCAGGTCAACCTGGTGATCCTGGGGGTAGTAGGTTCAGGCGTTTCATGGAGGCAATGGGGATGGATCGGTACAATATGATCATCAATGGGGAAGCAGTGGGAGCTGTAGGTCATCAGTGGGCAGCGGTGATCAACCCCGCTACCGAGAGTGCGATCTCCGAAGTTCCCCAAGCGGATGCCGCCGATGTCAATCGAGCCGTTGCTGCCGCTGCCACCGCCTTTCTCAGTTGGGCAAAAACAGCTCCGGTGGAACGGAGTCTGCTGCTGCTGAAGTTGGCCGATGCCCTGGAAGCCAAGGCCGTAGACCTCACCAGGATGGAAAGCCTCAATGTCGGCAAACCGATGAAGCTGGCGGCCAACGGGGATATCCCCTTTGCCATTGACAACCTCCGGTATTTTGCCGGACAGGCTCGCCTAGTAGATGGGACAGCTTCCCAAGAATTCGTTGGGGGCTACACCTCAGTGCTGCGTCGGGAACCCATTGGGGTTGTGGCCTCCATTGCCCCTTGGAATTACCCCCTGATGATGGCGGCTTGGAAAATTGCCCCTGCGGTGGCGGCGGGGAATACAGTGGTGATCAAACCAGCCCCCCAAACCCCCTTAACCACGTTAATGTTGGCTGAAACAGCCCTGGAGGTTGGCTTTCCCCCAGGGGTGATTAATGTAATTACCGGGGAAGGCACCAGCGTAGGGGAACCCCTAGTCACCCATCCCCAAGTGCGCATGGTCTCCTTTACGGGTTCGACCCGGACGGGGCAGCGAATTATGGCACTGGCGGCTCAGAAAGTCACCCGTGTACATCTGGAACTAGGAGGCAAAGCCCCCTTGATTGTGTTTGCAGATGCGGATCTGGAGGCCGCAGCCCGAGGAGCCATCGTCGGAGCCTATGTCAATACGGGGCAAGATTGCACCGCTGCCACCCGGATTCTGGTGGAGCGTTCCTGCTATGCCGAATTTCTGGCGCGGTTTACGGAACTCTCCCAGCAGGTGCGGATGGGCTCCCCTGAATCTGAAACAACGGACATGGGGCCTTTAATCTCGGCTCTGCAACGACAACGGGTGCATGGGTTTGTGGAACGGGCGGTAGCACTAGGGATTCCGCTGCATTTGGGAGGTGGGTTGCCGGAGGGGGCTGGCTTCTTCTACCCGCCGACCATTTTTACAGGAGCCGCTGCTGACAGTGAGATCATGCAGGAAGAAGTCTTTGGCCCCGTTGTGGTTGTCAATGCCTTTGATTCGGAAGTCGAGGCGATCGCCGTTGCCAATGGGGTACAGTATGGACTGGCGGCTTCGGTGTGGACCCAAGAGATTACCCGTGCTTGGCGGGTCTCCCAAGCCTTAGAGTTTGGCACTGTTTGGGTGAATGATCATCTCCCTTTGGCCTCTGAGATGCCCCACGGTGGGTTTAAAGCATCGGGGTTTGGCAAGGATCTCTCCCGCTATGCGTTTGAAGAGTACTCCATTGCCAAACATGTGATGTTTGATCTCACGGGTGTGGCGAAAAAGCCCTGGCACTTTACCGCCTTTGGGGATGCAGACTAGGTGGTACGCCTTCAACGTTGAGTGGATGGCGTCCTAGCTCCCTAGGCGAGTTGGGGCAAAACCGCTGCCACCGTCGCAAAGATCTGGTCAATCTGGGAGGGTTCAATGATCAGAGGTGGGGAGAAGGCAATGCTATCCCCGGCGGCTCGCACTAACACCCCCTGCTCAAAACAACGGCGAAAGAGTTCAAACCCCCGTGCCCCTGGTTGACCGGGAATGGGTTGCAATTCAATGGCCGCCAGCAACCCGAGATTGCGAATATCGATCAGGTGAGGAGCGCCTTTGAGGCTGTGAACCGCCTGCTCCCAATGGGCCGCGAGCTGTTGGGCACGGGTCAGTAGCCCTTCTCGCTCATAGATATCAAGGGTTGCTAAACTGGCAGCACAGGCCACGGGATGCCCGGAGTAGGTGTAGCCGTGGAAGAATTCAATGCCATTCTGGGTGGCCTGGGTAATGGTGTCGTAGATCCCTTGGCGGACAAAAACAGCTCCCATGGGAACATTGCCGTTGGTGATCCCCTTAGCAACGGTCACTAGGTCGGGGATAACGCCAAAGTACTGGGTGGCAAAGGGGGTGCCTAAGCGACCGAATCCACTGATCACCTCATCAAAAATCAGCAAAATGTCGTGGCGATCGCAGATATCCCGCAGGCGTTGCAGATAGTGAAGCGGTGGCAACAACACCCCCGTAGCTCCGGCAATCGGTTCCACAATCACGGCGGCAATGGTCTCGGCTCCCCGATTGGTAATGATTTGCTCTAGGGCATCTGCTAGTTCCCCACCCCACTGGGGCTGACCCCGAGTAAAGGCATTTTTCTCCAGATCATGGGTATGGGGCAGATGATCAACACCTGGTGTCAGATCGGCAAAGAATTGACGATTACTGCCAATGCCCCCCACGGCCACGCCCCCAAAGTTCACCCCGTGATAGGCACGCTGTCGCCCCACCAGTCGTCGGCGCTTGCTCTGTCCCCGAATCCCTTGGTAGGCGATCGCAATCTTCAGCGCCGTATCCACCGACTCCGATCCAGAGTTAGTGAAGAAGACATGATTCAGATCCGCTGGGAGCAGCTTCACCAATCGCTCTGCCAGTTCAAAGGGGCCAGGATGCCCCATCTGGAAAGTGGGGGCAAAGTCGAGTTGCAGCAACTGGCGATGCACAGCTTCGGCAATCTCTCGCCGACCATGGCCAGCATTGACACACCACAGCCCCGCCGTCCCATCCAAAATCGAGCGGCCATCACTGGCAGTGTAGTACATTCCCTCTGCTGCCACCAACAATCGGGGGTGAGCCTTAAACTGCCGATTGGCAGTGAAGGGCATCCAGAAGGCTTCAAGATCTAGTGAAGTCTGCTCGACGGTGAAGCTAGTCATAGGTTACCCAGTACCAGGATGATGATTCAGTCTTCCTGTTCCAGTTTAACCTTGCCCAAGACCGAGACCTAATGAACCATGCGATGCGCTAAAAGTTGCTCTTCCAACGCGGCAATGCGGTTGTAGGCAGCCGTCAATTGAGCCGTTAGACGCTGAATTTGAATTTCTGGGGACAGGGATCGTTCACCTCCCTGGGTTTCCATCCC
Organism: Neosynechococcus sphagnicola sy1; assembly: GCF_000775285.1. Taxonomy (NCBI): domain Bacteria; kingdom Bacillati; phylum Cyanobacteriota; class Cyanophyceae; order Neosynechococcales; family Neosynechococcaceae; genus Neosynechococcus; species Neosynechococcus sphagnicola. The sequence continues at coordinate 24,547 of NZ_JJML01000029.1, forward strand.
CGTGCTATCTACCAAAACATCTTTGTGGGTCATCCCCGTGTCTTGATTTTTGGCAGGGGAATAGGCATAGGAACTACGCCTGAAATTCAGGTGCGTATCATGAGCCTCGGCCTCTGAACCCTGCTTAACCCGCAATAAGATTTCAGAGTTTTGACTGCTGACTTGCTCTAGCATTTTGTTAAGAGCATCGATTTTGGCACTCAAGACCAAGATCTGTTTCTGCGGTGATTCCATCTGATGCCCCAAGTGACGTTAAACAGCCATCTTCATCCTAAAAGCAGAAACTCAGTTGCGCTCGGATAGTGCTGAATCATTTAACGTTTGCAACTGAAAGACACTCCCTGTAAAAGAAAGACCCTCCGTGGTCGAAGCTTCAAGGTGAGGACTCTCAAGCAGATCAGATTCTAATAGGGAAATTGTGATTGAGTAGACTCAGTGGGCAATTGCTGCCTGGACATTTCGTGATTATTCATCGTGGAGTTCCAGCCCAGTCTTCAGGGATGGAGAATCTGAGGTGAAGTCCAGGCCCGTGCTAATTCCAAGCCGATCCACTGCCAACCAAAGCAGGAGCGGGTGAGGGGATTACTTGCGGTGTTAGCTGCGGAACCGCCAAGCCAAATCCCTGGCCGTAGTCCACCCCTAGATCTTGACAGAACTGGATATCTTCAACCATTTCTAGACCTTCGGCAACCACTCGTACACTCAATTCATGGGCAGAATTTAACAGACTTTTAATCAATACTTGTTTGACGGGATGGTGATAACATCCCTGAACCAATCGCCGATCCAATTTGATGATATTGGGGAGAAAATCCATGAAGTAGTGATCAACGGTGACGGAGGCACAGAGGTCATCAACGGCAATTTGAAACCCCCTTTCCTGGATTTGATGAATCAGGCACAAAAGTTCGGGACTGCGGGTCAAAATTTCAACTTCAGTAAGCTCAAACACTATTTGAGAGGGTTGGAGACCGAGATCTAAAACTTGCTGATAATTGTTCGCTAGAGACTGGGGATGGCACAGGATGGCATTGGGTAAAATATTGATAAAAAACACCTGGGATGTCTGAAGATGGGCGATGGATTCCAGACATGTTGTGCGGGCTAAACTATCAAACTCATAGGCCAGATTAGTGGAGAGGGCAGCGTTAATTAGTTGCTGACCATTGCAATGATGCCCCTGATCGTCAAAGGCACGAGCCAGACACTCATGACCGAAAATCTCTCCCGTAGCGAGGTGGAAAATGGGTTGATAAACAAAGAAAAGTTGCTGCTGGGTTAACAGTTGGACAAACCAGGAAAACTTTGCGGGTTGAGTCACTTGGCTCAAAGGCTGAGCTTTCAGAAACTCCAGCAGCAGCGTTTGCGGCGTTAAGGGCGATCTCGTCAGGGAGAACCGAGAGGATAGGAGGCTAATTTCTGGAATCACCTGACTGATTTGCAGGAACACGGGGGTCACCAGACCGTCTGTCACTTCTAAGTAGAGAAGTTGTTCAGCCTCAGGAATCGCTTGAAACCCAAGCTGGAGAAAGGCGTGGTTGGTTGTAGGGGTATCGGGGTAAATTACCAGCTTCAGGGCTTCCTGCTGACTGGCAAACGGCTCAGTCAGAATCCTGGGCAAGTCTGGGAGTAACATCTTGGCCCCGTCTCGATTGAGTTTCCAAGGGAATGTCATTGTTTTCAAACCTTTTGAAACCTGATGTAGCCGCTGCATGGATCACGGGATGGAGCCGTGAAAGCCAAAAACTTGAAAAGATGGGGGCTGACGATGAAAAAGGTTCGTTAAAAGTTGTTTGTCTATAGGCTCTATTGAACGCTATAACCACGATCGAATGGAGTCTCCCATAATACATATTGAAATCCGCTCTCGTATATAATTCCTAGGGTTTTTCTTCCCTTGGTTGATGTCTCTCTCCCCTCTGAACTATCGGATTCCAGATGCCGCCGCCATGAGATCGCTGGGCAATCAGTTAGGCCAAACCTACCCCCCTGGGATTGTCCTGCTCTTGGAGGGCACCTTGGGCAGTGGGAAGACAACCCTCGTCCAGGGTATTGGGGCAGGCTTGGGCATTATCGATGCGATCACCAGCCCGACCTTTACCCTGATTTGTGAGTATCTGGAAGGTCGTCTCCCCCTGTACCACTTCGATCTCTATCGCCTTGATCCCCAGGAGGTGGGGTCACTGCAACCCGAGATTTACTGGGAAGGTGGGGAGGTTTTACCGGGAGTGGTTGCCATTGAGTGGGCTGAGCGCCTGCCCTATCGCCCCACAGATTACCTCAGGCTATGCCTCCGAGATGATCCAACAGCGGATCGCTCCCTACTCAATGCCCTAGAACCGAGTGGGCTGTCCGGCGGGAGTCGCCAGGTTGTGATGGCAGCCGTCGGGGCAATTTCTCTGGCATGGCTGGAGCAGTTTCGTCGCTCTGGGATGGGATCAGCTTGGTTGATTCAGGAGACGGACACTCCTCCGATACACTGAGAGAGGCATCCCTCTCAACCGATTATGGAGGACTTATCTTGAAAGAAATTTTAATCAGTGCCGGGGTGGTGCTGGCCTGCTGCTTGGTATTGCTCGTTGCTCAGTTGCTCCCTGGTCAACCTACGGCCACTGCGGATCAACTACCAACTCTACCAGTGGTGACACAGACTGCTGATGCGCCCTTAATTGCTCAAACCCCTGTGGAGACTCTTTCAGCTATGACAACGATTACGACCCCCTCTGGATTGAAATATGTGGATATCAAAGAGGGCACAGGTGCAACCCCCAGTAACGGCCAAATGGTTACCGTGCACTATACAGGTACCCTTGAGGATGGCACGAAGTTCGACAGTTCCCGCGATCGCGGCCAACCCTTCCAGTTCCGCATTGGCGTCGGTCAGGTAATCAAAGGCTGGGATGAAGGGGTAGGAACGATGAAAGTGGGCGGGCGGCGGCAGCTAATCATTCCCCCAGAACTAGGCTATGGTAAGCAGGGAGCGGGTGGGGTGATTCCCCCTAATGCCACCCTGATCTTTGATGTGGAATTACTCAAAGTCAATTAATGCGGCAACTCTCACCGCCGAGTCATTGCCGATGAATGCCTACGGTTATCTAGTGATCGCCATCCTGGCCGAAGTCATTGCCACTACGGCGTTAAAAGCAGCTCAGTCCTTCACCCAACCGCTGCCGAGTTTCGTAGTGGTCGCTGGGTATGCGGTGGCATTCTATTGCTTGTCCATGTGTCTGCAAAGCATTCCTGTCGGAGTGGTCTATGCCATCTGGAGTGGATTAGGCATTGTCCTGGTGACCCTGCTGGGCTGGTGGGTGTACGGTCAGTCCCTTGATGCTCAAGGCTTCCTGGGCATGGGGCTGATTCTCGCTGGAGTCATTGTCTTAAATCTGTTTTCCCAGACTGCTCCCCCTTGACGTTGTGGTCCAGGCAGCACATGTTATCCCTGATGCAGTCATAGCTCGGGTGCAGGGCCAATAGTATGGAGCGTGATGCCATGAAAACCATCCTTTGTTATGGAGATTCTCTGACCTGGGGCTTTGAGCCTGGCACAGGTAACCGGATGCCATTTCCCCAACGCTGGCCTGGCATCCTACAGCAACTCCTCGGAGCCAAAGGTCGGATCATCGAAGAAGCCCTGAATGGTCGAACCACCAATTGGGAAAATCCGGTTTTTTAACGGTCGGAATGGCAGGGCTTTTCTGCCAACGATTTTAGAGTCCCACGCCCCTATCGATCTGGTGATTCTGATGCTGGGCACCAATGATGTGCAGCCTGTCTTCAAAGCGACGGCATCTGACATTGCTCGGGGCTGCGGTTCCCTGGTGGAAATTGTGCAGAGGAGCGCGTCTGGGCCTCTGGATCAAGTCCCCGAGGTGTTAGTGATTGCCCCAACCCCCCCTCGGGGCACTGTCTGGGATCATGCACTTGGTCTTTAGTGGCGGTGAGTCTACCTCCCAACAACTGCCAGAACTCTATGCGTTGGTAGCGAAGACCTTGGGCTGTCACTATTTCAATAGCGCCCAGGTGGTGCAAAGTAGCCCCATAGATGGGGTGCATCTGGGGGTTGAGGCACACGATCAATTAGGGAGGGCGATCGCCCCGCTGGTCGAGACTATTCTGTCTGCCCCAGCTTGAATAGATCTGCGTTGTATTTGAGACTAAAGCCTACCCTTTTAAAACGTCCTCTAAATTCAATCCCCTGATATTTTCCAGTACCAGGGGACTTTGAGCATTAATTCAGGAGTTTTAAGAATGGGCTGTGTAATGAACCGCCCCTGACACGAGACCCGCTAACAGATGCTCCAGAGCACTCAGATCAGCTTCATTTGCTGTCCTTGACCAGATCAAATCATGAATCTGACCCTCAATATCTGGGGTTAAACGATGCGTTTCCAAGACCGATTGAATCACAGATGCTAAGTTCATAATTTCCTGTCAAATTTGCTCGGGGGGTTAGAATCTTGCGCTTGAATAGAGTTTCTACTGTAGAAGAAATTTTGAGGGATGGGATTGTTCCTAAAAATCCCGTTTAGTCTTCGAACCATTGGCAGAAGAATTTGCCATTCTCATCTACGAACCAATGGGCAGATAGTTTTGGCTTTTGCTCTCTCAATGGTGCAGAGGTTGAAGTAATAACCGAAGGAAGGGGTAAGATTTCACGAGTGATAGTTAACATGGGTGAAGCTCTCTGACTAGGTCTCTACTTCCCTTACTATCGCTGGTGGGCAAAGTGTAGTCGGTGATACAAGAATCGGTGATCGGTGATGTTCGTCACCTGCTGAGATAGGATTCCTCGGGAAAAGCTATGTCCACCAAGCCTTTGAACCCAACGTGCTCATCAGCACCTAGGCAATAGGGTTGGAGCCAATCCAGATCATTTGCAGCGATCGCACCCTTCCAAAATGCGATCGCAAATAGCTAGCAATAAGTAATATTGCTCATGGCAATAACTTGTACCCAACTCGGTGCTTGCAGGGATCAGGATTGAAATTGGGATTGCGATCACCAAGATAACCGCTGTCGGAGACTCGGAGCGGCTGATAGGTGAGGGATGATGTCTCACCAGTAAGGATCGAACGGTCTAACAACCCAACTCAGCGCCACAGTAGTTACCGATCTGGCGTGGCACAAGTAACAAGCTGAAACCCTTTCCCTGCTTCACTCAGGTACACTTGATGCTACGAGGAACCGCTATAGTAGATCAGCTAAAATCTACTTGGACTGTCCTAAGCAGCTATGTAGTATTAGGCTGTGATGAGTTTGGTTGTCAATATGGTTCAGCTAAATTCTTCAGATCTATCAACCGTCGCAAATGGCTGTGACAGCCTCAGGATGACAATGGCGATCGCATGCCAGAAGATAAACAATATTACCGAGAAACAGATCGTAGTGATTGTTGGAAATTGAATTTTTCTGAGGAGAGGCTTCCGGTTTTTTGGGAAATTCCAGAAATTCGGGCAGTTGGCAGAGGTAGGTCATGTTGGCACCACACCCACAAGTTGCTTCAGCGTGACACTCCAGTCGCATCGGTACGCCGCCGACTTTGAATACCTCCTCCCCAGATTGCACGCCATGCAGCACCCGAATCTCTTCCTCAGATTCCTCTAGGCGCAGTTTAACAGGCAGGAGTGCCGGATCTTCATTGCCAATCACTTCGTCCGAACGGCGATCGTGGAGCATCAAGCAGAACGTCCCAAGATCCTTTTCCCAGAAGTTCGGCTCCCGCGATCCATCCTGGCATTGCAACGGCACATCGTTGTGGTTCGGACACATGAATACCAACAGGTGAGACCCTGTATGGGCAGGAAAACCGTATTCTTCGAGAATATCGAGCTGCAAGAAGAGCGTCATCTTCTCCCCGCATTCTCGGCAAGTGGGATGGGGGCAATCGTGCGGTAGGATAGGCGCGCCTCCGAGGGTGTTGCGATCTCCAGGTATTGCCGAACCGTCTAGCAAGATTTTATACATCTTTACCCTTTTGCTCAAACTTAAACTGGATGAAGGTTGGTTGAATTGAGAGGATGTTTGGAAGTACGGAGAGAAGTATCGCAATTCTATGGGAGTCTGGTCTTACATCTCCTCCAAGGGCAGGAGTCCTACCAAGACCGATATTTTTGCTGATCATAGAAACCAACTAAGGTAAAGCGGCATCTGGTGGTGTAGCAACGGCCTCTTTGGCCTGTTCTCGTTGTTCCCGCTTTTTACGCTCTGCTTGCAGCACATCTTCCAAAACGATTCTCGCCTGGGAGATCTTCTCAAGATTGCTGCGATACAACTCCAAGTCTTTTTGCAGCTTATCCCCAGGCAGGTGCAGGGCTTCACTCAGCTGATTCAGAATCAGCGTTGCCTGCAACTCTTCTTTGGCTGTGTCGGGACTAACCAGCTCTAGGATACTAAACAGGCCAATGCCAAACAGTCGACTGTACTTAAAGCGAGAATTCTCCGCGATCGCCTGTAACTGTCCCTGCACATCCTCAACCCCAGGGGGAATCTGGGTTTGCTGGAACCAAGCCGTGAGATCTTCGAGGGACAAACCCGTCATCACCTGCCGGAGTCGATTCGCATCCTGCTGATATTGTTGGGGATTGGCTCCCAGAGAACCACAGAGGGCATTGAAAATCGAAGGCTGATCCGGTGCTGGCAAATAGCCCTGCGTAAACCGTTCAAAAGCGGTCACTACCCCCAGGGCATAGATGGGATCGTAGCGAAAGTCCACATTGACGGACAGTAGGTGCATTTCTACCATCAATTCTTCCACCACCCGGCGGTAGATCGCATTAATGGGGCGAGTGTGAATGTTGTAGAATGCTCGCTTCGTATCTGAGACAGTGCGGACAGTATTCACAGACAAAACTTAAGTAAGATTTAATCCCATTCTGGCATTCTCACCGGATCTGCGCCAGTCGTTGCTTGATCCCAGAATGATTTTGATCACAGAATCCAAGATGGCTACGACGCAGACCAGTTAACCCAATCTTGAGGCTTCAGAAACCGCTCGTACAACTCAGCTTCAGGGGTGTTGGGTTCTGGTTTGTAGCCATATTCCCAGCGCACCAAGGGCGGTAAAGACATGAGAATTGACTCAGTTCGGCCATTGGTTTGCAAGCCGAAAATAGTGCCCCGGTCATAGACTAAGTTAAATTCGACGTAGCGGCCTCGGCGGTATAGCTGGAAGTTGCGCTGGCGATCGCCATATTCGATGTTTCGGCGACGCTCAGCAATGGGCACATAACTGGGTAAAAACGCCCGTCCACAACCCTGAATCAGGGCAAATAAATCTTCCCAGGTTCGTTCTGCCAGGGCACCCAATTGGTTGCTGTAGGCTGCGGCGGGGCCATTGGTATCAGGCCCCCGGTAAAGCTGACCCCGACCATCTTGATAGTCAAAGAAAATGCCCCCGATCCCCCGTGTTTCTTGGCGATGTTTCAAATAAAAGTATTCGTCACACCACTGCTTAAAGGTGGGGTAATACTCAGGATGATGGAGATCGCAGGCTTGCTTCAGGGTTTGGTGGAAATGGGCTGCATCCTCAGCAAAGGGATAGTAGGGTGTCAAATCCGCCCCGCCCCCAAACCACCACACCGGACCAGCTTCAAAATAGCGATAGTTGAGGTGGACTGTAGGAATGTAGGGGTTGCGGGGATGGAGCACCATTGAGGTGCCCGTGGCATAAAACCGATGCCCAGAGGCTTCGGGGCGTTGGAGCAAAATTGAGGGTGGCAGATGATCCCCCCAGACCTCGGAAAAATTCACCCCACCCTGTTCAAAGAGATTGCCGTTACACATCACCCGCGATCGCCCCCCGACCCCCCTCTGGCCGATCCCAGGAATCTTCCTGGAAAGTGCCGCCCCCGTCTAGGACTTCCAATCCCTGGCAAATTTCATCCTGGAGCGATCGCAAGAACTCACTCACCCGTTGACGCGAATCTGTAGGAGGCAGCAGCAGCCCTGGGGCTGAGGTTGAAACGTCTGAGGTGGAAGCAGGGGCAGTCATAGGGAGAAGCCTATCCAAACACAACTTTGGGGGGAAGAGCAGGTGAGTGCTACGATGCTGATCTAGCCTACCTCGAATTGTGCCTTCAGGAATCATCCAGTGGAGTCAACCTCCTACCGACGTCTGCCATTGCCAACCTCTGTACCTGAGAGCGATCGCCTGGTTAACAGAGCGGATTGATGCCCAGGAGGGTTCAACCGTTTATGTATGCTACGGCATACATCCTGAGGAAGTTGCATAACTGAGCAGGCTCCCTGATCTTGAACCGATCTCCTGCGAGGCAGAAGGAAGATTTATATGGCAGGCTCTTGGCTGACAAAGCTGCTCCGTCGTGATCAACGATTATATTCTTTAGTGCGAACTTATCGGGTGCTGAGTTCTGCGTCCGTGGATGCTCTGTGGCAGAAGGTCACAGACTTAGCCGATGTCTCCTGGCATCCCTTACTTGCTAGCACCAATGTTCCCTATGGCTTGGTAGCAAAACCTGGATTGATTTATCGAGGCGTGACCCGCCTGATTCCGATTCCGGTGCGCGTGTTTGTGGAGCGAGTCCGCCCCGGAGAATTACTGAGTGTCCGCATTCTGGCCCTGCCTGGGGTGGAAGAGCAAGTGACCTATCAGGTAGATTCGACCCTCTGCGGCACGTGTATTTCGTGTTCCGTCACCCTCCGGGGATATCTATCTCCCCTGCTGTGGTCGTTGATTCGGCCCCATGCTGCAAGAGTCGCCGCAGCACTGGCACAGGCAGCGGAGCAAGCGACCTTATCGGCAGTTACTGGAGAAGTCCATCCTAGAAAGAAGCAAGCCTTTGATTTTTAGGGTGAAAGAGGTCAGGCACTGGTTGAAGCTAGGGATTTAACCAGTACTTAACTCAAGCTTCATGGATTGCGTCACCTCACCTGATAAAATTTGGCACTGAGATTCTTCGACCACCATGGCCCAACAGAGCGGGAAAACACTCGGGCAAGAACGGCTTGGCAGCTCAAAATATGCCAGGATATCACCCCAGCATTGCGATGGTTCACATAGTTACACTAGAGTGGCCTGGTTTTAAATAAATCAACATTAGGAGTTTCTCCGTGATTTTCTCATCTCAGTTCCGCCCCCTGTCATGGCTGCGACACCGCTTCGCAGGTTCCAGTCAGCGAGTGTTTAAATTCATCGTTCTCAGTTTCATGTTGGTGTTGGGCATTAGCATCAGTCTTTTCTTGCAGACTACGGGTGCAGTGGCTGCCAATACGATCACACTCCAGTATGGCCCCATTCAAAAGGCAATGCCCGTCACTGAGTTGCAGGCATTTGCTCAGTCGGGTCAGCCCTCTGATTTAATCAAACAACTATTGCAGTTAAGCAATCAAAAGCCTGAGCAGGTTCAAAAACTTTTGACTCAGAATATCCCCATTTCCTCGGTGACGATGGGACGGCTGGTTAACAGCTATATCGGTGGTGTCATCCTGGGACAAGTTGGGCAGATTATCCTCCCAGCCGGGGGGTGGCGATCCGGTAAAGGCCCTGCAAACCGCCTTAACCACAGCAGCCCAATCCAACCAAGTTTCAGTTTTGAGTCTGATTCAGAGTTATCCCTCAGATATCACCATCAACGGTCAGAAAGCGATGGCGATTTATCAGCAAGTTGAAAAGGATAGTCAATACCTGCCGGAAGTCCTCTCAGGTCTGCAAGCTTTGTTACCATCTTTGCTCCCTGGCTTTAGTTTGGGCAGTGGCTGTGCAACGCCAATGCCAACGATGTCTCCTGCTCCTATTACAAGTCCAACGACGACGACAACTCCAGTTCCTAGCATGACTCCCGCCCCAATCCCCTAGCCTCTCTAAGTAACTCTACGGCAGCTGTTGATATAACTCCTCTGCTAGACGTTTGAGGCGGAGGAGTTGTGCTTTCATGTCTGCCTGTGTCCAGCGAGCGGCAAAGACGTTAAAGCCAAATTGCACCAATGGGTTGGGAATCTTAAATTCAAAACGGTTTCGCAGTTGGGTTCCCCCTGTAATCGGTTGGCACTCCCAGCGATCTCGCCCTTGGAAAAAGCCCTGAAACTCCCAGACAATTAACCCTGGTTCTCGTTCGACCACGGTGCTAGCCAGCGTTGGCTGCCACAGGGGAGTTTGAATCACAAATCGGCACTGACTTCCTAACTCCACCCGCCAGTCTCCCACGGGATCGCAGCGCAAGAGGGGATTCAGCCAGCGGTGCATCAGGGTGCGATCGCTGAGACAGCGCTCCACAGTGGTGGCACTGGCCCAAATCTGCACCGACTGTTCAAACACCTGCAACATCTGAAGACGCTCTTCTGGAAGGTTTAGGACGGTACCCGATACCGCCAATCGAGTTTAGCGTGTAACTCTTCCTTGATGCGACTCAAGATTGAGTTTTCATCCAAGGTTGCTAGAATCCGACTGACGACGGCTTTAGGGCCATCGGGTCCCCAAGCCGCTCCGTTGGCGAGGTAGGTTTTGGCAATTTGCCCTAGGGCATAGGAGGAGACCCCGGCTACCCCCGCCTGAGTCACTGCAACGGAAAGATAAGGCCCTAGAGACAGACCTGCCGTGGCGGTGGCTGAGACACCGAGGAGGGTTTTCAGCGAACTTAAGCCCAACGTCGCTAGCAGTTCACTCGCACTCAGTCCTCCCATACTGAGGGCAATTTTTTGCAATAGCCTGATGGCTCCCGTCTGGGTCATGCTAATGCCGTATAACTTAGACAGAGAGAGCACCACAGCCACATCAATCACTGCTCCACTGAGCAGATCGACCACCGTTAAAGGGTTGAGGGCGATCGCCACTGCTTTGGTGATGACACCGTTCCAGATCAATTGATTGGCAGCCTGTTCTCGAATCAGCATTTTGCGCTGTACGAGTTGTTCATTGACATCATCGGCATAGAGCATGGTGTTGAGAGCCACCAGCGCCATCCCTTCCCGCTGTAAAACTTCTAGGATTTTCAGCTTCAGATCTTGCACCTGAGGTTCGCCCCGGACCAGTTGCACCGACCGACTGCCATCGGTGCGATATTCGAGGGTCGGCACTAGGGGGGAGGCCGCCGCCATGACAATTTCCTCCGCCGACAACAACTCTCGCACCCGCTCGTCGCGAATTTTAGCGTAGATCGCCTCACAGTCGGCTTCGGGGTACTGATCCACCTTGTTAAACACTAGGAGGATAGGCTTGCTAGCTTGGCGCAGTTCTGAGAGGGCATTGTGTTCGATCTGGGTGATATCCCCAGCCACCACAAATAAGATTAAATCAGCCTGTTGTGCCACTTGACGGGCGAGAAGTTCCCGCGTTTCTCCATCGACTTCATCAATACCAGGGGTGTCAATCAATTCCACTTGGGAGTGGCCTGAACTCGGAAGGGTGACTCGGAACAGGCCGCGACCATCGCTGCCTGCCAACCCCTGCCGCTGCACCACAATGCCAGAATGGGTTCCCCCAGGATGCCAGGAAGCTGATTGGCGATCGCGGGTGACACCGTGGATTGGCCCGGTCTGGAAAACATCCTGCCCCAGCAAGGCATTTAATACAGATGACTTCCCCCGCCCCACCATGCCAAAGACGGCAATATGGATTACCTGCCGCTCTAGCTTATCTAGCATCAAGCCGAGGCTCTGAATTTCTGTTTCTAGGCCCACCTGTTCTTGGGGTGTCAGGTTTAGGGTTGAGACCATTTCTCGGAGGGCATCTTGGGCTTGCTTATAGGTCAATTCAGCTTGAATCTGCTCAAAACCCAGCAGGGTTGCATCTAGATCCTCATCTGGGAACTGGGCATCCTTAGCAGCGGATGCATCTGACCAGGAAGAGTGGGGAGGAAAATCAGGGAACGACGAGACCACAAACTGCTCTCCAGAGACGATGCTTACCACGGGCCACTGCTTAACCCAGTGTGTCCTTTCCTTCTCCAGTCTAGTCGGCTGTTCAGTTTTAGTTGATGGATGCAGGGTTGTAAGAGAGGCGATATGTCTCGACAGACCAAGCTATCTGACCCGCGGGATAGAATGCAAGGCAACATCAATGAGAACGGCTAAAACGATTTTTCGGAGGGGAAATGATTGACCTTTACTACTGGACAACTCCCAACGGGCACAAAATCACAATTTATCTAGAAGAAGCCGAGCTACCCTACACCATCCAACCGATTAATATTGGCAAGGGTGATCAGTTCCAGCCAGGGTTTCTCAAAATTTCGCCCAATAATCGCATTCCCGCCATCGTCGATCTAGCCCCTGGGGATGGCGGTGAACCGATCCCTGTGTTCGAGTCCGGGGCCATCCTCCAATACCTGGCAGTAAAAAACCGGAAAATTTTTGCCCTCGGATCTGCGGCGGCGATTTGAAGTGATGCAGTGGTTATTCTGGCAGATCGGGGGGCTGGGGCCAATGCTGGGGCAAAATCATCACTTTGGGCATTATGCTCCGGAGAAGATTCCCTACGCCATCCAGCGATATGTGAAGGAAACGGAACGCCTGTATGGAGTTTTGGATCAGCAGCTGACCGATCGCGCCTTTATTGCCGGAGACTATTCCATCGCTGACATCGCAGCCTATCCCTGGGTTGTGCCCTACGAAATGCAGCAGCTAAATCTTGATGATTTCCCCAACGTCAAACGTTGGTTTGAGTCGATCCAAGTCCGCCCTGCGGTGATCCGTGCCTATGCCAAAGCCACGGAGTTCAAGACCCAGTCAATCTCCACCGATGCATCTAGGAACATTCTCTTTAACCAGGGACGGCGATCGCCCTAGTAATTAGCTACAGCCCCTTCCCCGCGTGGATCAGCAGCTCCCGCTAGGGTGCCGTTGGCGGTGCGGACGATCGCCGAGGCATTTCCCCAGGTGCCCCCTGTGCGAATCTGGTAGCCCCGGCGGCGCAGCTCCCCAAGGGTGAGACTGTCCAAACCCCAGGGTTCCACCCGCAGTTGATCCGGTAACCACTGATGGTGCAGGCGGCGTGCCGCGATCGCAGTGGTGACATCCATGTCGTAGACCAGGACATTCAGGAGCACTTGCAGAACCGTGGTAATGATGGTGCTGCCGCCGGGGGCACCTACAACCAGCCGCAATTGGTTGTTTTCCGTAACAATGGTGGGGGTCATGCTTGAGAGGGGAGTTTTACCGGGGGCGATGGCGTTGGCGTCGCGTCCCACGAGACCAAAGGCGTTGGGCACATCGGGGGCAATGGCAAAATCATCCATTTCGTTGTTCAGCACAATGCCCGTCCCCGGCACGACCACCCCAGATCCAAAGCCCAGGTTAATCGTAAAGGTGAGGCTGACGGCATTTCCGGCACTGTCCACTGTGTTGAGGTGACTGGTTTCGGTCGATTCTGGTGTCAGGGGGTGTCCCACGGCGATCGCCCTGGGGGTGCTGGAACTCTTCCGACTGCGAGGGAAAGGGGAGCCAAACCGTTGCAACATCGCCGCAGAGGCGGGGCGGATGGACGGGAAAGGGAGAGCCGCATCGGGCAGGATTTCGCGGCGGCGGAGTTGGCCATAGCCAGGGTTGATCAGTGCCGCCACCGGCACGGTGACAAAATCCGGATCACCCAAATATTCAGCCCGATCCGCATAGGCAATCCGCATGGCTTCAATTATCAGTTGCAGTGCTTGGGGATCATGCCAACCCATGGCCTTAAGATCCGTGTCTCCGATAATATTGAGGATTTGCAGCAGGTGAACCCCACCGGAAGAGGGAGGGGGCATGGAGCAGATCCGCATCCTGCGAAAGTCGCCGCAGACGGGTTGACGCCAAAGGGGGCGGTAGTGCTGCAAGTCGGCCAGGGTCACCAACCCGCGATGGACGGCCATATCCTGGGCGATCGCCTGGGCAATGGTTCCGGTGTAGAAGGCTTGCGGGTTTTGGGCAATGACTTGGAGGGTCTGAGCCAAATCTCGCTGCACCAGGCGATCTCCCACTTGCAACGGCTGCCCCTGGGGGGCAAAAATAGCCCTAGCCGCTGGTTGCTGTTGCAGTGTCGGCTGTCTAGCGATCGCCGCAGCCAGATGGGGGGTGACAGGAATACCAGTCTGGGCTAGCCGCACTGCGGGAGCCACCACCGTTGCCCACGGTAATTGACCATAGCGCCGTTGTACCTCAAACAACCCCGCCACCGTTCCTGGTGTGGCAACTGCCAAATAGCCATCGGTACTCGCACGGGGGCGTACCTGACCCGCCGCATCCAGAAACATGGTCCGAGAGGCGGCCAGGGGTGCCCGTTCTCGAAAATCCAGGGCTTTGATCTCTCCGGTTTGCCCCCACCGCATCAGCAGAAAGCCGCCACCGCCAATGCCAGCCGAAAAGGGTTCGACGACGGAAATTGCCAGGGTTGTGGCCACGGCTGCATCCACTGCATTGCCGCCCTGTTGCAGCATCTGCACCCCCGCCTCACTCGCCAAGGGATGGGCCGACGTTACCATGCCCCGTTGTCCACGGACAGGGGTGGACGACACGACCTGTGCCGATAACCCCACCGCCAGCAGCACCCCGCAAACCGCCCCAGCTCGAGAAAGATGGCTGATCGCTGCCCTGATTCGTATGATGGTGAAACGGTTGGCCTCAACCCTTACCCTTAACAACGTTGCAAACATTCTCGACAACAATCCGTTCGATCACGCTTTGATTCTTTGATTCTGCCACTCTAGACACGCCTGAGCATGACTATTTTCCCTTCCATCGACGTTGCTCCGCCCCCCGCTGCTCCCCTTGCATCCAGATTAGATACCTATTACCAGCAGGTAACAGCGATCATTCTCTCTCGCCAACATCCGATAACGGGGCTACTGCCTGCCAGCACGGCGATTAATGCCCACGGCGACTACACCGATGCCTGGGTGAGAGACAACGTTTACAGCATTCTGGCCGTCTGGGGACTGGCACTGGCCTACCGGAAGTTAGAGAGCGACCAGGGGCGCACCTATGAACTCGAGCAGAGTGTGGTGAAGCTGATGCGGGGGTTGCTGTTTGCCATGATGCAGCAGGTCGAAAAAGTCGAGCGGTTTAAAGTCACCCAAGCACCTCTGGATGCCCTCCATGCCAAGTACGACACCAGCACTGCGGCAACCGTTGTCGGGGATCAACAGTGGGGACACTTGCAACTGGATGCTACCTCGCTTTACCTGTTGATGCTGTCCCAGATGATCGCCTCTGGATTACAGATCATCTTCACCCAAGACGAAGTCAACTTTGTCCAAAACCTGGTCTATTACATTGGGCGAGCCTATCGCACTCCGGACTACGGCATCTGGGAACGCGGCAACAAAGCCAATCAAGGGAACCCAGAACTCAATGCCAGTTCTGTGGGCATGGCAAAGGCAGCCTTGGAAGCCATCAATGGCCTGAATTTATTTGGTATGCGGGGCAGTCAAGCTTCGGTGATTCATGTGCTGTTGGATGAAATTGCTCGGGCACGCACAACTCTGCGATCGCTGCTTCCGAGGGAATCCGGTTCCAAGGAGGTCGATGCAGCCCTCCTAAGTGTGATTGGCTATCCCGCCTTTGCCATTGAGGATGCCGCCTTGGTGGAACGGACACGCACCGATGTTGTCACCAAGCTGGAGGGGAAATATGGCTGTAAACGCTTCTTGCGAGATGGACACCAGACGGTGATTGAAGATGCAAGCCGTCTGCACTACGAGCCATGGGAACTGAAGCAGTTTGAACATATTGAGTGTGAGTGGCCCTTATTTTTCACCTACCTCTTACTTGATGCCTTGTTTCGCGGCGATCGCGATCAAGTCGAGTCCTACCATCAAAAGCTGCAATCTCTCCTGGTGGAGCAGAATGGCTATCAACTATTGCCGGAGCTGTTTTTTCTCCCTGCGGCTGCCATTGAAGCCGAACGGGCGATCCCCCAAAGCCAGCCCCGGCTCCCCAATGCCAACCTGCCGTTGGTTTGGGCGCAAAGTCTCTATCTACTGGGGCAACTGCTGCGGGACAGTCTTTTAGCCGTGGGAGACATCGATCCCCTGGGACGCCACCGGCGGATTAGAACCGATCAGCCCCCCATGGTTCAAATCGCCCTGCTTGCAGAAAACGAAACTCTCCAGGCAGAATTGGCAACCTACGGTATCGCCACCCAGACCCCCCAACAAATTGCCCCGATCCAGGTGCGCCAAGCCGATGAATTATCGGCAATTTACTACCAGATTGGTCGCAATGACAAGCTGCGGCTGACGGGACGCCCGATTCGCCGTCTGCGCAGTCTCACCACCTCTAAAATTTTCCGTATTCGCGGCACTACGCTTGTGTTTTTGCCCGCCTTCCTCGATCAGCAGCAATTTTATCTCACCCTTGATTACCATTTTTTGGTGTCTCAGATTAAGGGCGAACTGGTCTACATTCAGCGCCACTGGCATCACTTAGGCCGCCCCACCATGACACTGATGCTCACCCAAACAATGTTTGACATTGGCCGCACTGGGGGCATCGATCAATCCCCCCTGCTGAAACTGCTGAATGAATTGCAGGAGGGGAACTGCAACGGGGTCACCGTGAAACTAGGTTCCCTGAATCAACTGATGCTCACGGCAGGAACGGAACGGATTGACTTTATTCATGACTTTCAGTTCTCCGAGGCTCCCTTGCAGGGGGTGTCACCCCTGGCTGAGGTTTTACGCGCTGACCCCAAGGCCAATCATCCCTTAAGCAATACCCAGGAATTTTTACTGGAATCTGAAACCGATGTCTCCTGCTTGCTGACCACCCTGCGTCAGTCTGCTAATCTCTACGAGCAAATCGACTTACTAGAAACCCTTACCCAATTAAGGGGGCTGGACTTTGACACAGGATTAGACGCTGGCTTGCTAGAGGCCAGTTCTCCCCTCACCGTTGCCGATTTGTTGCATGAGGTTTATCTCAAGGCCGGACAACTGCAACTCTGGGCGATCATTCGCCGCGCGGCTGGTTTGATGGATAAAGTGGATATTGGTCTGGGAGATGCGGTCACTAGCATTCTGATCCAAGGCAAACAGATTGCAGTGGGTAAATCCTATAACGAGGCATCCCTGATCACCAGCCCCATGCCGTCTGCGGATGTCATGGCCAAGATTGCCGCTTTCAGTAGCAAGGATGTGCGAGAACCGCCCCTGACTCAGGAAATCATCATTTACATCAGTGTGCTGATCAAAACTGATCCGCAATTATTTGATGGCTTGCTGACCTTGCGAGTCGGCTATCTGATTTTGCTGATCACCAGCGAACTAGCCCAGGAGTTGCAGGTTACCCAGGATGAGGCTTACGAATACTTGATGCGGCTGAGCCCCTTCGAGGTCAAAATGCGGTTGCGCCAAGTGCTGGTTGGTTATGCCGATCTGAATCAAACCCTCTTCCAATTGGAATCGCTGCATGTCAAGCAGCAACAATCAATTCAGTGGGTTGTGATTGCAGAGACCGATTCAGAAAGCCCCACCAACTGGTTGTTGCAACGCCAGAGGGATGGCGGACTAAACCGAGTCCCTAAGGGCTTTTATCCCAAGGTTTGGCAGGTGATGCAGCATTGTAAAGGATTAGTGATTGGCGATAAGCTCGATCGCCGCAATCGCCTTGACAGTGATCTGATTCTGGCAGAAATGACCCCAGGAGAGAAAAATTTTGCCCTGCGAGTGGAGCATCTACTGAACAAAATTCAGGCTCCCGAATACCGTCAGGTCAACATAGAAGCACTCATGGAACTAGCAGCGATCGCGGCGCAAAACCCAGCGTTACAAATTGAGGATTATCTAGTTCTAGATGTCCTCATTGGTCATGCGGTTCGCCTCGCTTGGTTAGACCGACACCCTCAACACAGTCATGACTACGATCAACAGAAAGGACTGGCATGGCGATCGTTCTACGCAACGTCTCCTTACGTTTGCGCTAGCTACATTGCCAAAGCCCTCCGCTTCTTGATGAAATTGGCACAGACCAATCTAGAGACAGCAACCCTAGACCTGTTAACCGTTCACTAAGCAATCATCTTCACGATTCCTGTATCGAGGTCGTATCGTCCTCCCACAATTTTCAATTTACCGGACTGCATCCGCTCCATGAGCAGCGGCGATCGCTGCAACTGTTCGATCTGATAGCGCACATTGGCAACTACCGCATTGTCCACCAGATCACCGGACTGATTTTTAACCCGTTTCACCGCTGGCAGAATGGCCTCAACAAAGGTACTAATCTCACCGGGGAGGGCTTCGTTTTGAACCGCAGCGGTGACGGCTCCACAGCGTTCATGACCGAGCACCATCAACAACGGTGTCCCTAGCAGCACCACCGCATATTCAATACTGCCGATCGCTTCAGGCGTAGCGATATTCCCGGCAATTCTCACATCGAAAATATCTCCAATGCCCTGATCAAAAACTATCTCAGCCGGTACCCGTGAATCGGCACAACTCAAAAGCGTAGCAAATGGATGTTGGGCTTGAGCAACTTCCCGTAACCGTAACTCAGACTGATCAGGGTATTGAGGATGATGCTGGACAAATCGTTGATTGCCCTCGATTAATTTTTGCAGCGCGGCACTGGGAGAGAGGGATGATGGCGCGATCGCTGATAATTCGGCAGCGTGAACCGGTTTAACTCGCCAGAGCAAACTACTGGCGGCTGCTGTTAACCCCAGGGCTCTCATCGACCCTAGTTTTAGCAGATTGCGACGACCGATAAAATGCTTGTTGTGATCCATATTGATTCTCCAGAACAGATGGGAGGATGAAAAAATAAAAACGTTCAGTCTCCTTGATCATGGATTTTTCATCCTCTCTGCTTCACAGCGATGCCACACATTTAACCGAGCGAATCTCCATCACATCTGAGATATAACAGGTTCCCCCAAACTTATTCAGGAGTGGTCGAACATTTTCAACCACTGCTTTAGCCTGATCCGGCATACAGAACGCGATAATATAAACATTGTCGAGCATGGTCATGTCTAAATCTTCACTATCTCGCAATCCTTTACCGGCAACATTGCGAATCACGGCATGACCATGGACACCTGATTTATCTAAACCATCCACGATCTTCTCTAGTTCAAATGAGTTGGCAATAATCTCTATTTTTTTAACGAGATGCATGGGATTATCTCCAAAACAGGTTAATTACATACAGATAAATTGGAATTCCCACAATGATGTTGAACGGGAATGTCACCGCCAGTGCCGTGGAAACATACAGACTGGGATTTGCTTCCGGCACCGTCATCCGCATTGCTGCTGGGACAGCAATGTAGGAAGCACTCGCACAGAGGACGGAGAACAGGAGTGCATTGCCCTGGGGCATACCAATGAATTTAGCGATCAGCAACCCAATACCTGCGTTGAGTATAGGAATCAGTATGGCAAACAAGATCAGTAAAAACGCCGGTTTTTTGTAAGTCTTTAATTCTTCTCGCGGCGACTAGTCCCATATCCAGCAAAAAGAAGGTGAGAACGCCATAGAACAGTCCCTGAGTGAAGGGTTCCAAGACTTGCCAACCATGTTCTCCCGTCAATACACCGATCAGAAGGCTGCCCACGAGCAGGAAAACTGAACTGTTAAGAAATGCTTCTTGTAGCACTTCAGACCAGGAAAATTCACGCTTTTCATCCTCCGTAAACAGATTCACAAGAATCAAACCGACAATGATCGCTGGAGACTCCATCAGTGCCAGGGCTGCGACCATATAGCCATCAAAATTAATGCCCAGTGCCGTTAGAAAGGCACTTGCGGTGATGAATGTAACAGCACTGATGGAACCGTAGGTGGCCGCGATCGCTGCGGCATCATAGGTATCAAGTTTCAGTTTCAGAATAAAAAAGGTGTACAGCGGCACCACGCAAGCCATCAACACCGCAGCCAGGAGGGTCAGACCGACTTCCTGGGACATGCCACTCTTGATCAGCTCCACCCCTCCCTTAAACCCGATGGCAAATAGCAGATACAGCGAGAGAAGCTTGGGGACAGGGGCAGGAATTTCCAGGTCGGATTTGACAAAAACAGCCATCATCCCCAAAAAGAAAACAGGATCGGTGGATTCAAGATATTGGATATGATCAAACTGGTATCCATGTCCATCCCCCTTGAGGCTGATATAGCCGAAAGTTTAAAAAACTTTGCATTCTGAAAAACGAGTGTAACGGTTGAATCATGATTTATCGTGTCCTGTCCCCCCATGTCAATGAGATGATGAAGTGGATCAGGAATTGTCAGACTTAGAATAACCGTTTCTTAACTAGATCTTTGGCGTATCCCCCCTAAGGATTCGATCTCCAAGGGTGCAGTCCCTGACATCACATTCATGGAGGGAGTCTGATGAAAAATCATAAAACGAACCCGTACCTTGATCTGCTAGCCATTCCCCCCGGTTATCTCAACATCATGGGATACGTAGACGAGTCAGAGGTGAACGGCCCTGGGAGTCGGGCCGTGATCTGGGTACAGGGATGTTTGCGGGAATGTCCGGGCTGTTTTAATCCAGATTCCTGGTCTTTTGAAATCAATCAGCTGATTGGGGTAGAGGCTCTGGTTCACAAGATTCTGAGCAATCCTCGCAATCAAGGGGTCACCTTCTCGGGGGGAGAACCCTTTTGGCAAGCCCCGGCCTTGGCTGAGTTGGCTCGTAAAGTCAAAGCAGCGGGGTTAAATGTCCTGTCATTTACGGGCTTCACCCTGGAACAATTACAGTCGGATCAGTCGCCAGCAGGGGTTCAGGACTTGCTGGCACAGCTTGATCTTTTAATTGACGGGGCCTATGTCCAGTCCTTGGCCATCCATTCCCCCGAGTCTCTCGTCTCGTCCAGTAACCAGCGGGTACATGTCTTCAATCCGGCCTTCAAGGATCGTCTCACCTGGGCCAGTGACCAAATGGAAATTCATATTCTCAAGGACGGCAGCCGGATTGTTACGGGCTACCAAGGTCAAATGATGCTGGCTGATTCCTAGGATCTGCCGCAGCAACCTCATCAACCCCCAATTTGAGACATGGTTCGGGCGTAGGTTCCGGTGGTTGTCCCAGCATTGCGATCTTTAAAGTTAATGTCGGGCTTGATGGCGAGTAGTTGCTGTACCTGGTGTTGCAGTTCCGCCCCAGTAGCTCCTTGGCGCAGAGCTGTTTTTTAAATCGATTTGTCCGGTTTCGTTCAGCAGGCAGGGTCGTAACCAGCCATCCGCAGATAGGCGCACGCGATTGCAGCGATCGCAGAAACATTCTGACATTTGGCTGATAAACCCCAGGGTGCCCTTGGCTCCAGGAATTTGGAAGACATCCGCAGGGCCATTTCCCCTGACTTGACCGGCCATCAGACCCCAGCGGGCTCGAATCCGCTGCCGCAATTCTTCGGAAGCAATCCAACCGCGATCGCCAAAGAGATGGGAATTCCCAATGGGCATAAACTCAATAAACCGCACGTGCCAGCCGCGATCCAGGGTTAAGGCAGCTAGATCTAAGATTTCCTGATCATTAACCCCAGGGATAATCACCACGTTTAGCTTCAGGGGATCAAACCCCACCTGGTGGGCGGTCTGAATACCCTGCCAAACCTGCTGCCAGCGAGAGCGATGCCGCCCCCCAACAATCTGGTCAAAGGTTTCTGGGTTGAGGGAATCAAGACTGATGTTGATGCGCCGCAACCCCGCATCATAGAGATCCTGCGCCAGGGTTGCCAGGGAGAAGCCATTGGTGGTCATGGCTAAATCTTGAGTTTCAGGCAAGGCGGCGATCGCCCGCACCAGATCCACCACACCGGGACGTAACAGGGGTTCTCCCCCTGTGAGCCGAAACCGGGTGAACCCCACTGGAATCATCACCTCTTCCAGGAGCCTCAGCAGTTCCCCATGGGTCAATAGATCCTGCTGCAAAATATAGTCAAGCTCCTCTGCTTCTGGCATGCAGTAGAGGCAGCGGAAGTTACAGCGGTCTATGAGGCTGATCCGAAGGTAGTCGACCTGATTCATGCTCCTATTGTGACTGATCTGAACTAGATAAGGACTTGATTCCCAATTTTCAATACTTGCAATCATTGAACTCTTGCCGCTGCCATGGTGGAGAATCCCCCTAACTGTGGTATTACCGATGGGCATCAGTTCTGGCGGCAGACCAACAAAGGGATTGCCACCAGCCATCATTGTTTTCAAGTTCTTCCTCACCACTGGCAGCAGTGGACTCAAATCTCAGACTTGATGCTTCAGGAAGTTGAAGGGAGTGAGCTTCTCCACAACTACCAGGGGGCTTAGATTACTCAGGTAATTGTCAGTTCAATTCAGATTTCCTCGGTGGGAAATTAAACCCATAAACCTTGGTTTTTCATTGGTTAAATTCCAGTATTGAGGCGAAGAAACTGCCATGATTGACGTTAGTCTTAGGATCAAAAATGGGCTGTCTCAAATACCATGCAAAGCCACCCCCGTGAGTGCTCAGTCTGGGTTTTACAGGTGTGGTGAATGGAGTGTGGTAAAATTGTAGCGTCTCGAACTGTTTTGGGCAGTTAATTTAAGGGTTTTCGGCATTAGTTCTGAACCACTTAATTTAGTTGTCCAATCTTTAATTTGCATTTTTGGAGCGGCTGACCCGATGACTTTTTCCCAGGAACCCACTCAAGAGCGAATCGTCCCCACAGACCTGCGGATTGAGATGTCCCGCTCCTACCTGGAATATGCCATGAGCGTGATTGTCGGTCGGGCGCTACCAGATGCCCGCGACGGACTCAAACCGGTGCATCGTCGGATTCTCTACGCCATGCACGAGTTGGGTCTGATGCCTGACCGTCCCTTTCGCAAGTGTGCCCGTGTGGTTGGGGAAGTGTTGGGTAAATACCATCCCCACGGGGATACGGCTGTCTACGATGCCCTGGTGCGGATGGCTCAGGACTTCTCCATGCGATCGCCGTTGATCAATGGTCACGGCAACTTCGGCTCCGTTGACAACGACCCCCCGCCGCCATGCGGTACACCGAGTGTCGCCTGCAATCCCTCACCACAGAGGCCTTATTGCGAGACATTGAGGAAGAAACCGTTGATTTTGGGGACAACTTTGATGGCTCCCAACAAGAGCCCCTGGTATTGCCGGCTCGGATTCCCCAACTGCTGCTCAATGGCTCCTCTGGGATTGCGGTGGGGATGGCCACCAATATTCCGCCCCACAATTTAGGCGAACTGATTGACGGTCTTAGTGCCCTGATTGAGAATCCAGAGCTGACCGATATCGATTTGATGCACTACATCCCAGGGCCTGACTTCCCAACAGGGGCTCAAATTATTGGCACTAGCGGCATTCGGGAAGCCTACACCACAGGCCGAGGCTCTGTCACCATGCGGGGGGTGGCGACCATTGAGACCCTGGAACATCCAGGCCGCCCCGATCGAGAAGCAATTATTATCACCGAGCTACCCTACCAGACCAACAAGGCGGCTCTGATTGAAAAAATTGCCGAAATGGTCAACGAAAAGCGACTGGAGGGCATTTCTGATATCCGGGATGAGAGCGATCGCGACGGCATGCGCATGGTGATTGAACTGAAGCGCGATGCCTACCCCAGGGTGGTGCTCAACAACCTCTACAAGCAGACCCCCCTCCAGGCCAATTTCGGTGTCAATATGTTGGCACTGGTGAATGGTGAACCCCAAACCCTGGCCCTGAAGCAATTTCTCACGGTGTTTTTAGACTTTCGGGTGGAATCGATCACCCGACGCACCCGATATCAACTCCGCAAAGCCGAGGAACGGGATCACATTCTCCAAGGATTACTCATTGCTCTGACGAACCTGGATAGCATTATTGTGCTGATTCGTCATGCCGCAGATGCCCCCACCGCCCGCCAGGAATTAATTAGTACCTATGGATTGTCGGAACCCCAGGCGGATGCGATTCTCCAGATGCAGCTCCGCCGATTGACGGCCTTAGAAGCGGAAAAAATCCAGCAGGAACACGAAGACTTACAAGTCCAAATTACCGATCTCCTAGACATCCTAGAGCGACGTGAGCGGATTCTGGAGATCATTCAAACTGAAATTACCCAACTGAAAACCACCTTCGCCACCCCCCGTCGCACGGTGATTGAAGCCGCCGAAGGGGAACTTGGTGATGTTGATCTGATTGCCAATGAAAAGGCCGTCATCCTGCTGACGGAGCAGGGGTATATCAAGCGGATGCCCGTGGATACCTTTGAGTCCCAGAGTCGTGCGACTCGCGGTAAGTCAGGCACTCGCATGAAGGAAGATGATGGGGTCGAGCACTTCCTCACCTGTTGTGATCACGATAGTGTCTTGTTCTTCAGCGATCGCGGTGTCTCTTACTGCCTGAGAGCCTATCAAATTCCCGTGGCCTCTCGCACCAGCCGGGGAGTGCCGATTGTCCAACTCTTACCGATCCCACGGGACGAAAAAATCACCTCAATCGTCCCAGTCACTGAGTTCAGTAACCAGGAATATCTGGTGATGCTGACCAGTGGGGGCTACATCAAAAAGACCGTTCTCGCGGCCTTTAGTAATATTCGCGCCAATGGCCTGATAGCAATTTCCCTGGAAGAGGGGGATCAACTGCGGTGGGTGCGACGAGCCACTCCTGAAGATAGCATTATCATTGGCTCTCGCAACGGCATGTCCATCCACTTCCGAGCCAACCATGAACAGCTTCGCCCCTTGGGGCGGGCGACCCGCGGTGTCAGAGCCATGGCCTTGCGTCAGGGAGATAACCTCATTGGCATGGATATCCTCTCGGCTCAAGTGATCGCCAATCTACCAACCACCGAAGAGCCCGAACTTGAGGTGGCTGAGGTTGAGATCACCGATGAGGCACCCTTAGAGGAAAGTACCTGCCTACCGGAACAGGGGCCGTGGGTGTTGGTGGTCACCATGGGGGGCTATGGCAAACGAGTGCCAGTTTCCCAGTTTCGCCTACAAAATCGGGCGGGCTACGGAGTCCTCTCCACCAAATTTCGCAAATCCCAAGATCGTCTAGCATCCCTGCGGGTGGTGAACGCCGATGATGAATTGATGATTGTCACCAGTCGGGGAATTATTATCCGTCAGGCGGCCAATGCGATTTCCCACCAGTCGCGAATGGCAACAGGGGTGCGACTGCAACGCTTAGATGAAGACGATGCCGTGGTGGCCGTGGCGTTGGTGCCTCCCACCGCCGAAGAAGAGGAGTAAACTACAGGGCGATTTCTGGAATTTGGGCTAGATCTGGAATCTTGGTGGCCTGGAACGCGGTCGCTGGCTGAGAACTGCGCTGACAGCGGCACGCAAAGGGGCAGCTAGGACATTGCCCGGTGGAGAGGGCAACTTGGGGAAAGGGTTGTGCCTGTTCGTAGTTTCGCAGCCAGCCCCTGAGTTGGTTCAAGAGAGTGGTGAGATCCTGCCGAGTCTGCTGATGCAGGGCGGTATTATACGCAAAGGTCAAGCTTTGGGGGCTAGGGGTTGCTCCCTCCACGCTCATCGTGTCGAAGAACCAGTAGGTCATGGAAATTTGCTCCGGTGTATAGGGACTGGTTTCCGTGAGGACAAAGGGATACAGCCGGGTTTGCCAGTTGTTTGCCAGCCAGCGGTGCTGCTGGGGCCGAGGATAGGTTTTCCAGTCTAGAATTTGAGCCTGTTGACCATCCGCGATCAGCAGATCACAGATAATAGTGAGCCAAAAGTC
Organism: Neosynechococcus sphagnicola sy1; assembly: GCF_000775285.1. Taxonomy (NCBI): domain Bacteria; kingdom Bacillati; phylum Cyanobacteriota; class Cyanophyceae; order Neosynechococcales; family Neosynechococcaceae; genus Neosynechococcus; species Neosynechococcus sphagnicola. The sequence continues at coordinate 50,138 of NZ_JJML01000029.1, forward strand.
TTGCCAGTAGAGCGATCGTGGATATTCACTCTGACGCCAAGGCGTGAGGCTACCAGGGAGATTAGGGGCGGTGGTCTCAGCACTCCCTAAAATTTCTGCTTCTGCCAACACAAAGGCGTTCAGCCACTGGTGCAGTTGGGGATCACCTGCTGTCAAAGGCTCAATGGGTAACCCCAACGCTCGTTGTTGCATCAGCAGGTGAAAGCGACTCCCCGAGGTTTGGCGATCGTGCTGTTCGGAGGAAATCGGGGAGCCGAGGTGATCTAAATAGAGGTATTGAAACTTGCGGGGGCAGTCTGCCAGCACATTCAGATGTCCCTGAGACAGCCGCATTAAGGGTGGGGTGGAAATTGCTGCCATGGGGTAACCCTCGATCTAGGATGTCTTGACCAGCACAAAGACACTGCCCTCATTGCCGCGCCCAATCCGCAGTTCCTGATCGAGATAGGTGATATCAACCCAGCCCAGACGCTCTTGTTTTTCTAGGGAGATATCCAACGCCCACAGGCGCTGCCCAGTTTTGAGTTGTTCAATTAAGTGGGCGGGCGATCGATAATCTATCAGTCGCTGAAAACCCAGCAGGGAGCGCTCAAACTGTACCGATATCCGACAGTCGGAGACGGCTTGAAACCGAGCCACCACACTGACAATTGCCTCTAGATAGGGGAGGCCTTGCAATTCAGCAATATTGTAGAGTTTTGACTCCTCAACCCGGATACATTGGTAAACCGGGCCAAGCTGAACCAGGGGAAAACGGTTAATGCCGAGAATGTCTCGACTGGTGGTGTAGATCAACTGCCAATCCCCGTCGAGGAGAGCGGCGGCCTTCGTTGGCTGGGGGGTGGGATTGTAGCCTTCCAATTGGGCGATCGCCGCTAGGATCGCTTGTTTTTCCGTTTCCGTCGCCAGTAATCCCCGATTTTTCCCCGCGATCGCCTGTAAGAGAGTCGTCTTTGTCATCATTGCCTACGTCCTTCTGACCACAGCGGTTGGCTAATTGTTTTAAGATGAAAGACTGAGATCTACTGTTTATCGAGTCTAACCCCAAGTATGGTCTACAACCCTTCCCTGCGTGAAGAGCCTCGTGAACAACGGGCAGCCGTAATTCCCCTCAAACCGGGGGCTTCGATCCTGAACTGGCTGGAAAGCAGTGGACGGTTGCTGGCTCGTGATGGTCATGATTTTGACTATCCGGCAGACGGCGAAGAAATTTCAGAGTTGATGGGTGGCGATGACAACACCTATGAAGTCGATGACGACGATGACGAGGTTCTGGATTTAGAAGATTAGTGCCCGTCACCCGCTCAAACATGACAGCTTCTCAACAGTTGAGGGAATTGAGGCGTGAGTGCTAACGTATCCCGTAGTTTCCCCCTCTCCGGTACCCATTTGCTGCTGCTGCTCGGGGGGGGGGTTAGGTGCAACGGCTCTGATTCTGGATCATCTCTGGGGTCATCCCCCGCCTCTATCCTTGACCTTCCCCCTTGTTACCAGTGCCCTGGTGACTGCGGGGGTGGGCTATTGGGTCGTACCGTTACTGCGAGCCTTAAAGGCTGGGCAGGTGATTCGAGAAGATGGCCCCCAAGCCCATTTGCAGAAAGCCGGAACCCCGACGATGGGTGGGTTGTTTTTCGTCCCTGTGGCGGTGGCGATCGCCTTGATTTGGGCCGGATTAACCTTGGGAATTACGTCCTCTGATTTTGTCTATGTGATTGCCACGGCAACCCTCACCCTGGCCTACAGTTTTATCGGCTGGCTCGATGACTGGCAAATTCTCCGCCGCCGATCCAACAAAGGGATATCGCCGCGTATGAAGCTGGCCTTGCAGATTGGGTTCAGTGCCCTCTTTTGCCTCTGGTTGGCTTGGAGTCAGCCCCAACTGAGCACGATGTCCTTTCCCTGGGGGCTTGCGCTTCCCTTGGGGCTGTTCTTCTGGCCCCTAGCCTGGTTTGTGCCTGTGGCGGAAAGTAATGCCACGAACTTGACGGATGGTTTGGATGGTTTGGCGGCAGGAACCGGGGCGATCGCCCTCTTGGGATTGGGAGCCTTAATTGCACCAGCTTTTCCCGGACTGATGTTGCTCTGTGCCAGTCTCAGCGGTGGCTATCTGGGCTTTCTGGTCCATAATCGCCACCCAGCGCGAGTATTTATGGGGGATACGGGTTCCCTGGCCTTGGGGGGAGCCTTGGCGGCGATCGCCCTCCTGAGTAATACCTTATGGGCGTTACTCCTTCTCAGTACCTTATTTCTCCTGGAAACCCTGTCGGTGATTGCCCAGGTGAGTTACTACAAAGCCACAAAAGGGCCGGATGGAGTGGGTAAGCGGCTTTTGAAAATGGCTCCCTTCCATCACCATTTGGAACTATCCGGCTGGAAAGAAACCCAGGTGGTTGGGGTGTTTTATCTAGTCAATGGATTACTAGCACTACTCTGTTTGGTGCTGCCCTAAAAATTGTGTGATCTCAATTCAGTTGAGGAGCATTGCAAAGATGCTAGGCGATCCCTCCGTTTGGAACTGATCCTTTGTCAGGAGCGATAAAGTATCTTTGAGAAAGCAAAAGACCAGATGGGTCGCATATATTGAAAGAATTCCTCGAAGGAAAATTTTCTATCGCCATTCAAATCATACATTCTGAGATACTGTTGTACTTCCTCCTCTGGTAAGCCCCACTCCAGGAGCAAGGTCTGGATTTCAAAGAAATCTAAAAAGCCATTGCGGTAAATATCCAATTGACTGAATACAATTTTGGCCCTTTCTTCGTCGCCAATGGTTTTAGGATCTTTGGATAAATATTCATTTTGACTTTGAGCCGCTGTTAGCCGCTGCTTGACGCTAGGGATTTGCCAGACATGTTCATAAAATAATTCAAAACTAAAACCTTCATTTGTGCCCTTTTGACTAATAAAGGCTTCCACGAAACTATTGGGGACTTGCCATTTTTTCAAAATCTCTTTGGTTTCTTCCTTGTCTAGCCAACCATTGCCATCTGTATCTAACTGGACAAAAACGGATCTGGCTATCTCGCGATCGCTGGCCCCAGCAGTAATATTGAAATTATTACTGAGCCACAATTCTCTAGCAGGCTCGTTAATTAACGTTTGTCTAGTACTTTCACGAACGAGACTAATTTTTTCTTCTTGGGTAGGCTGCATTATGAGGTTGTACAAGCCGATATAGCATAGTAAAAACCCAACTAAAGATAGATTTCCCAAGGGCCCTAAAACCGCTGGAAATATCAAGAAGCCAGCAACCAATATGGAACTAGAATAAAGGGATTCTTTGAAGATACCAAGGGTTGAAAATAAAAATAAAAAACTCGACACCAGACGTAAATATTCAGTACCAAAAAAGTATTTAATAACCACACGGTTGATTCTGGATTTAATAGTAGTTGTACGGCACAATACAAGTGCAACCCGACGCAAAAGATGTAGGAGGGTACCATAATCGCCTTAGCACCAAAGACAATTGGCGTTTGATAACTTGACGAAGTGATGTGTCCGATAATGGCTGACAGAGCCATTAGGGTTGCCCAAATAGTCGGATCGCTACTAAAAAAAGCGACGATGCCACAGAGTAATTCTATGATTCCTGAAATCGCATGTACTCGAATGGAAAATTTTCGTGCCGGAAGCATTAAAAATTTAGGATGGGGCGGAGTCGTATAGTGATAATACAGGACATAGAAATTACAAACGATAGAGGCGGCACAGAGGGCTAGTTTTTTGTTTGGTGAAATCAACTTCTGTGGTAAAACTAGTCGCAAGATAGAAATAAACTCCCATGTAAATGATCAGCGGTAGTAATAGCAGCGCCACCTTGAGAGTTTTATTCATTTTCTTCATCCTTTGCTATCTGCTGGGTTGTAACATAACGCGATCGCCCTAGCAACTTATGGGAAAGTGGCTCAGGTGGTTGGAGTATTCGGTTTGGCCAATGGACTGCTAGCAATGCTCTGCTCGGTGCTGCCCTAACATTTCTCTATCCCCAACTGAGGGGGTGGGCAGCCTTACTGCTCTAGGTGGCTTCAGAGTTCATTCATAAATTTCAGGTAGCTTTGGCTGAGTTCTTTGACCGAGGCTTCATAGAACTGTTGCCCATGCTCGGGGGTTGCCAGATTTGGGTTAGAACCCATGCGGCCATCCGGGTAACGGCGGCGAAAATCCATTGCTCCGTAGATGCTATGGTCTGGACTCACATCCGGTGAGAGTGCAGCTTGCTTTCGAGCCTCCGGGTACAAATATTGGGTGACGGCAACTTCGCTGGGGGTGGCATGGGATCCTTCCTGATCCCCGTAGAGGTCGCGGGCCAACTTCATCACCGCACTGCCTGTAAACCAATTCCCCAATTGGCACCGAACGAGTTCTCCCTGGGGTAAGTTGAGGTCAGATACATGGGCGTAGGTTTCTGAAAAAGCAGCTCGCAGGGTTGCAATGTTCCCCCCATGGCCATTAATAAAAAAGAAGCGGGTAAACCCAGTACGCACCAAACAGGTGAGGGTGTCTCGAACCACCAACATCAGGGTACTGGGTCGGAGGCTGATACTGCCTGGGAAAGCGGTGTGGTGGAGGGCCATGCCGACAGGGATCGTGGGGCCAACCATGGCTTGGGTAGAAGCTCCTACCCCCTGGGCGATCGCCTCAGCACAGATGGCATCGGTACCAATTAAGCCCGTCGGCCCATGCTGCTCGGTAGACCCAATGGGGATGATCATGCCCTGAGATCGCTGCAAATAGGTTTCTACTTCCGGCCAGGTACTTAAATGCAATAGCATGGGGACTCCAAACAAGAATGAACCGAGGGCGATCGACATCCTCTGACACCTGCTCTGATTCTAGCCAGCGGTTCTGGATGGCTTCGATGAGCCATCAGCCAAATCTGGCCTGTTAGACCGCCTCCCAGGATCCACGGTTGCTCATCTGAGAAGGTTCTAAGCTACTTGACCAACACTATAAAATCAAGCAAATCAGCATGGAGTACGTAAAGATATGGGCTTGCAGTCTTCTTCAGCACCATCCTTTTGGATATCCCGGTTGATCACAGGCGCTGATATGCTTTTGGGCAAGTGTTGCCCAACCTGACAATCAAAGGCTGCAATCTTTCGTCCCAAAAACCCCGGAAACCATGTTGAGTCAAAAGCAAAAATGGTGGCAAGTGATCTTGATGTACGGGTTGCTGACAGCGATCGCCCTAGGGATGCTGGTTCCCCTGCTCTGGCTCCTGAGTACGGCCTTCAAATCCGCCGCTGAAGATATTTTTCAATTTCCCCCACAATTTCTGCCAGCCCACCCCACTGTTGAGAATTTTATCAAAGTCTGGCAAAGTAATCCCTTTGGTCGCTATCTGTTCAACAGCACTGTGGTTGCAATCTTAACCGTAGGCATGAACCTATGCTTGTCGTCCTTAGCGGCTTACCCGTTGGCTCGACTGGATTTTCGGGGACGAGAGATCATTTTTGCTGCGATCGTCTCCACGATCATGATTCCGTTTCAAATTGTAATGATCCCGTTGTATATCTTGACCGTGCAACTGCACCTGAAAAATACCTATTTGGGGCTGATTTTTCCGGCGATCGCCTCAGCATTCGGGATTTTCCTCCTCCGACAGGCCTTTCAAGGGGTTCCGAAGGAACTTGAGGAAGCAGCGCGGATGGATGGGTGCACGGAGTTGGGCATTTGGTGGTACGTGATGCTGCCCTCGATTCGACCGGCCTTGGTCACCCTGGCTATTTTTGTGTTTATCGGCTCCTGGAGCGACTTTCTCTGGCCGTTAATTGTCCTGGATCGTCCAGAACTTTATACCCTGCCCCTGGGAGTCGCGACCTTAGCGGGAACCTTTTCCCTGGACTGGCGACTCATTGCGGCGGGTTCTGTGATTTCGATCGCGCCAATTATTCTCTTTTTCTTGGTCATGCAGCGCTATATTGTGCCCACAGAAGCAGCAAGTGGCGTTAAAGGCTGACATCTGGGGATCGTAAACATATACAGCGCTATATTACAAAAATTAACACTACAAGAATACTTATAAATGGGTCAAGAAGTTCTGAAGTTTTGCTTATGTGATCCCTGATATATTCAAGTTGTCCCGGTCTCTATACACCCCATAGAGAGAACTCAATTTCTTCGTCTCATGTGTCTGCGGGTGGAGCGTTAGTTGGTTAGAGTCCATTACTAGCGAGACAGGTCTGTCTAGAGCATTCAGATTTTTTAGGAAGGTAAGTATGTCTTACGCGAAAACAAAAACCCAGGCCAAAGCTGGGTATTCAGCCGGAGTTAAGGATTACAAACTAACGTACTACACTCCGGATTACACCCCCAAAGATACAGATATTCTGGCGGCATTTCGTGTGACTCCTCAGCCCGGTGTCCCACCGGAAGAAGCGGGAGCCGCTGTCGCAGCCGAATCTTCCACCGGCACCTGGACAACCGTGTGGACTGACCTGTTGACTGACCTCGATCGCTACAAAGGTCGTTGCTACGATATCGAACCCGTTCCTGGTGAAGACAACCAATTTATCGCCTTCATCGCCTATCCCCTGGATCTATTTGAAGAAGGTTCTGTGACCAACATGTTGACCTCCATTGTGGGGAACGTGTTTGGGTTCAAAGCCCTGAAAGCCCTGCGTTTGGAAGATCTACGGATTCCCGTTGCCTACTTGAAGACCTTCCAAGGCCCACCCCACGGGATTCAAGTCGAGCGTGACAAAATTAACAAGTACGGTCGTCCCCTCCTGGGTTGCACCATCAAGCCCAAGCTGGGTCTATCGGCGAAGAACTACGGTCGTGCGGTGTATGAGTGTCTCCGTGGTGGTCTCGACTTCACCAAAGACGATGAAAACATCAACTCCCAACCGTTCCAACGCTGGCGCGATCGCTTCTTGTTTGTTGCCGATGCCATTCATAAAGCCCAGGCTGAAACGGGTGAAATCAAGGGACATTACCTCAACTGTACGGCTGCAACCTGCGAAGAAATGTTGAAGCGGGCTGAGTTCGCCAAAGAACTGGAAATGCCCATTATCATGCATGACTTCTTGACGGCTGGCTTTACCGCCAACACCACCCTTTCTAAGTGGTGTCGTGACAATGGTTTGCTGCTGCACATTCACCGCGCCATGCACGCTGTGATTGACCGTCAGAAGAACCATGGGATGCACTTCCGCGTCCTCGCCAAGTGCCTGCGGATGTCCGGTGGTGACCATATCCACACCGGAACAGTGGTCGGAAAACTGGAAGGTGACAAAGCCGTCACCCTGGGTTTCGTCGATCTGCTGCGGGAAAACTACATTGAGCAAGACCGCTCCAAGGGCATCTACTTCACCCAGGATTGGGCATCGATGCCGGGGGTGATGGCCGTTGCGTCCGGTGGTATCCACGTATGGCACATGCCAGCGCTGGTTGAAATCTTCGGGGATGACTCAGTGCTGCAATTTGGGGGTGGTACCCTGGGTCACCCCTGGGGGAATGCACCGGGTGCCACCGCTAATCGTGTGGCTTTGGAAGCCTGCGTCCAAGCTCGTAACGAAGGTCGTGACCTGATGCGGGAAGGCGGCGACATCATTCGTGAAGCCTGCCGCTGGAGTCCTGAATTGGCAACGGCCTGCGAACTGTGGAAGGAAATCAAGTTCGAGTTTGAGGCACAGGACACCATCTAAATATAGGGCCACGGGCAAAAGTCAGCGGTAAAGAGTGAAATTTTCTTTTGCCTTTTCCTTTTACTTTTGCCTTGCCTTATGGATCTCAAGCAGATTGCGAAGGACACGACCAAAACGCTGATCAGCTATCTGACCTATCAGGCGCTGCGGGTTGTGATTGCACAGTTGGATGAAACCGAGCCGAAACGAGCGTACTGGTTACGCCAGTTCTCCTATCGGGTGAGCATTCAAGATGGTGAGAACTATCTGCAAGCCCTCTTCCAAGAAGAGCAGCGATTAGCATTCCGCATCCTAACGGTGCGAGAGCATATCGCTGAGGAAATTGCCGATTATCTACCAGAAATGGTTCGCACGGGTATCCAACAGGCCAATTTACAACAGCGCACCCAGCAGTTGGAACGGATGACCCAAGTGACTTCTGAGGTTCTAGAGGCCAGTCCTCGTCCTGATATTCCCATGCTTCCGGAGGCCCAGCCTGACGCAGAGACGGAAGGCGCTTAAGGCTTCCCACCCCTGAACTCCATCTGTAAAACCTAAAAATTACCGAGGAATCCATGAAAACTCTACCCAAAGAGCGTCGTTACGAAACTTTCTCCTACCTGCCTCCCCTCAGCGATGCTCAGATCGCCCGCCAGATTCAATACACGATTGAAAATGGCTTCATTCCTTGCGTGGAGTTCAACGAAGACTCTGCCGCAGAAACTTACTACTGGACGATGTGGAAGCTGCCCCTGTTCAACTGCACCACTCCCCAAGAGGTTTTGGCCGAAGTGCAACAGTGTCGCTCAGAGTACGGTAACTGCTACATACGTGTGGTTGCCTTTGATAACGTCAAGCAATGCCAGGTAATGAGCTTTATTGTGCATAAGCCCGGTACCAGCGGCGGCGGTTACCGCTACTAAGATTCTGTAGCGGATGGGATGATTTTGATAGGGTGGGCATGGCTCACCCTATTTTTTGTGTCCTTCCGGTTTCAGGGATCGGGGTTAGCATCAGAAATGACAGCCATCGGCACAAGCCTTTGGGGGATGGCGTGTTAAGCAATCTTCCAGAGTTGGCGTTTGACAGTCTGATCCTGTCCTTATCTGCCTGACTGGCGCTTTTTTAGTGACTTCAAATCCGTTGAAAAACTCTACTCCGGACTTACAGCAGCCGATACGCTCCTCCCCATTGACCCAGTTAGGGCGTTGGGTTTACGGCCACCGTATCTGGGTCATTGTCCTTTGGGGGCTGTTGATGATCGCCAGCCTCGGGGTCACCCCGCTGTTAGAAAATGCCTTGAAAGAGACAGGGGCGGTTTACCAAGGGGGATCGGCTTATCAGGCTGAGCAACTTTTGCAGCAAGAACTCAAGGTGATTCCCGATCCGTTAATTCTGGTGTTTCAGCGGCAAAAAAACCTGCCGGCAGGCATTGATTCGCGAGAGGTTGACCGACTCCTGAAGCAAATTCGTAGCTTATCATCGGTGAGTTCCGTCGTCAGTCCCACCGACCATCCAGAATATCGCAGCGCTGATGGACAAACGGCGTACAGTCTGATTCAACTCCGGGGACGTGATCGGGAAAAAGATGGGGCGATCGCAGCGATCGCCCAAATCTTGAACCAACAGACGCCTCAAGATTTAAAGACGTTTCTCACGGGGAAGCCTGCCATCGATCGCGAAGTCCAACGCATTAGCAAAGCGGATCTGAGTCGGGTGGAATTATTTGTCCTGCCGCTGGCGCTGGGCTTACTCTTGGTGATCTTTGGCTCCGTTGTGGCTGCGACCATGCCCGTTGCCATGGGAATGATGACGGTTTCCGTCACCTTTGGGATTTTGTACCTGGTGACGCTCCAGATGAACGTCTCGATCTTTGCCCTCAATCTCACCACGATGTTGGGGTTGGGGTTAGGGATTGACTACTCCTTGCTGATAGTCAGTCGGTTTCGAGAAGAATTGCCATCCGGGACGGTGGAGCAGGCGATCACTCGAACCTTAGCAACCGCAGGGCGATCGGTTTTCTTCTCAGGGCTGACGGTTTGCATTGGCTTGGTTTGTCTGATGCTTTTCCCCATCTTGTTACTGCAATCCTTGGGAATTGCTGGATCAATTGTGGTACTGCTGTCCGTCACTGCAGCTTTGACACTCTTGCCGGCGTTACTGGGATTGGTGGGGCATCGGATTAATCCCAGGGGATCCAGCGCGCCGACTGGGGCGAGGGGAAAAATTTTTTGGGCGGCGATCGCCCGCACGGTGACTCGCCACAGCTTCGCCGCCTTTCTGAGCATCCTCATCCTGGTGGGTGGCCTCACCGCCCCCTTCTTCATGGCTCGATTTGGGCTGCCGAATGCCGATATTCTCCCCAAAGCCTTACCTGCGCGCCAAGGGATTGAAGTGGTGCAACAAGCGTTTGGGGTGGGAGAAACCGCCCCAATTTTTCTAGCAATTCAGACCCCCACTCCCGGCGATCAGATTCTTTCCGAACGGCACCTTCAAACCCTGTTCAATTTTGTTCATCAATTGGAGGTAGATCAACGGGTTGCTAGCGTCAACAGTCTGGTGAATCTGAGTCCCCAGTTAAGCCTCAAAGACTATCAGCAACTGTATCGACACCCCCAACAAATTCCCCAGCCGCAGCTTACCCAGGCCGTTCACCAATTCAGCAGTGTTGCCACCACCCTAGTGATTGTCAAAAGCCGCAGCGACAGTCATGATGCCGCATCCCGAAAGCTAGTGCAAGATCTGAAATCGCAGCCGTTAGCGGGGCTGACGGTTCAGGTCTCCGGCCAGATCGCCAGTGACCTCGATACCATTGAAGTTATTGAGCAACGCTTTCCCCTAGTGTTGGCAGCGATGCTGCTGGCTACCTTCATGACCTTGGGGCTGCTGTTGCGTTCAATTATTTTACCCTTGAAGGCGATTGTGATGAACCTATTGTCCATCGGTGCCTCCTTTGGTTCCCTGGTGTTTATTTTTCAGCAAGGTCACTTTCAGACCTGGTTGAATTTCACCCCCGTGGGATACATCGATATTTTGTTAGCTGTGGTGCTGTTTTGTGTGCTTTTTGGGTTGAGTATGGACTATGAAGTCTTCCTTCTCAGCCGCATCCAGGAGGCATATGATCGCACTGGTAATAATTCTGAAAGTATTATCGAAGGATTAGAGCATACGGGCGGGATTATTACCAGCGCTGCGCTGTTAATGATAGTGGTCACGGGAGCATTTGCCTTTACTAGTATTATTTTGGTGAAAGCCTTGGGATTGGGAAGTGCGATCGCCATTGCCATCGATGCAACGTTAATTCGAGCCATTCTCGTGCCTGCTACAATGCACCTCATGGGTCGATGGAATTGGTGGCTACCGCGATTTTGATCTCCCCGTGACCCTGCACCCCAATGTTAGTGATTCTCTATTCCGACGAATTTTTGCAACACCAGACGGGCTATGGGCACCCGGAAAAACCACAGCGACTCACCGCCGTTAAGCAGGCTCTGGAAGCGATGCCCCAGGCGGATCAATTAATGTGGCGATCGCCGACTCCGGTTCAGCAACGACCCCTGCTGGTAGATCTGCAACGGGTACACTCCCTGGACTATATTCAGCAGGTACAGCACTTGGCACAGCAGGGAGGGGGGTATCTGGATGGGGATACCCCGGTGTCGGCCCAAAGTTATGAGGTTGCCTTGCTGGCCGTCAGCGCCTGGTTAGATGGGGTGGATACAGTCCTCAACCGGGGTGAACCTGCCTTTATCCTTGCTCGTCCCCCCGGACACCATGCCCTCGGCGATCGCGGCATGGGGTTTTGTATTTTTTCCAATGCGGCGATCGCGGCTCACTATGCCCTGGAACAACCCGGCATCCAGCGCGTTGCCATTCTTGACTGGGATGTTCACCACGGCAATGGTACTCAGGCGATCGTCGAAACTCATCCCCAAATTGCCTATTGCTCTTTGCATCAGTCTCCCTGCTACCCTGGCACCGGGCATGCAACTGAAACGGGTGCCTATGGGAATGTCCTGAATCTACCCATGGCTCCAGGAAGCACCTTCGCCCACTATCAGCCAGCCTTTGAGCAGCAAGTGATGCCCGTTTTTACAGCGATTTCAGCCCGATCTCCTGATTGTGAGTGCTGGGTACGATGCCCATACCGATGACCCCCTTGCCAGTATGGCCCTCCAGCCTCAAGACTTTGGTTACATGACCCAGAGGTGCCTGCAACTGACTCGCCGCCTAGTGCTTGGTCTGGAAGGGGGCTATGACTTCAACGCCTTGGCTGAATCGGTGGTATCCACGGTTCAAAGTTGTCTCAGGGAACCTGTGGCTTGAGAAGGGCAATGGGGATTGGCGTTGTCGCTTACTCCTCACAAACTTTGAGCAATAGGGCTTGCTGCAGGGCTGCCAACTCATCCCGGTGGGCAATCACCGTAATCCAGCAATGAGGGGAGGCAGTCCCTAGCCGAGGTTCAACCCTTAGACACACTTGCTCCGGGCGACCTGCGTTTCGCCAGTAAAACACCCCCGCCATGGGAGATAACAGGGGGAGTCCTAACAACACCGCTGCCCAGTCCGGAACTAACATCGCGAGCACCAGCGTCAGACACAGCAACCCGACCGCTGCTAGGAGTGAGAGAAAGATAGCCAGAAACCAACTGGGGCGAACCATGCCGACATAGGTGACTTGGTTCTGGGTCGCATCCACTGCGGCAATGCGGTAGGCGCGTTGGGTAAGGTAGTCTTGGAGTTGCTCCAACAGAGAGGACTCAGACTGCTCAGCCACTAGTTTAACGGCTTGGATACGGTCTTTCACCGAGGCTCGAATAAAGAAAACCAGACCGATGACCAGCAGCAGGGTGAGAAAAAAGGTGGAGGTCAAAACGGGAGAATTCATAGCAAGGGCGACTCAAGAAAGGTGAGACTGCACGGTAGAGGTCGAGGTTAAGGTTGCCGATGCCAAGGTCCAGTCGGGTCGCAGGTTTTTGGCCTGCTGGAGATAGGGGTGATGAATCTCCAGATTGGGATTGGGGGTATTAAAGTGGATGAGAAAGCGGATGCATCGTTCGAGACTACCTTCGACATGCATCTGTTGTACATCCAACAGCGGAACGTTGCTCCAGTGAGGGCGTTCGCGGGCAACCTGGGCTGGGAAGATGGCATCTAAATCGCGAGTGGTTGTAAACGTCGCACTGACAATTTCATCGGGATCAAGTTGATTGTGAGCTTCCAATTCATCCAGTAATTCATGAACTGCTGCTCGAATGGCCTCAACTGAATTTTCTCCGGCAGTTGTTGCCCCACGAATTGCCCGCACTCTCCACTGCACGCTCCTGTCCTCCTGCTGGTTTGACACTGTTATTTCGCCGTAATGTTCCGATTGCCTCTCAGGAGCAACCCAATACCTGAGCTCAGATACCTTCAGTGGATACCGTAACTCAAATTTTATGCTGGTAAAAGGTCTGCTGCTCTAAGGTCGATAGAGCCACAGCGGCAGGCCAGCAGTGGACATTTCAAACTCTAACCAATCTGCTCCCGCCGCCAGACCCGGTAGTCCCTGACGGCAGAGCAGGGATTGTTGCCCCCCCGAGAGCAGGCGACTCAACAGGGGTTTGCGCTCTTCAAAGGTATGACAACGGGTCTTTTCAGGGTCTAAGCCCACCAGTTCTGCTGCCCAGCGACGGGCATCAGCTTCCGTTCCCAGACGGTCAACTATCCCAAGTTCCAGGGCTTGTTGACCCGTGAAAATGCGGCCATCGGCAAAACTTCTGACGGTTTCAATCGCCAAATTGCGGCCTTCCGCAACGGTCTGCACAAATTGTTGATAGGTGGTATCAATGAGTTCCTGAAGGATATCTTTCTCCGGATCCGTGAGTTCACGGTCAAAGGCCAGAATATCCTTGTAAGGGCCTGATTTGATCACCTTAAACGAGACCCCAACCTTCTCCAGCAGCCGCTCCAGGTTATTCCCTCGCAGAATCACCCCAATGCTGCCCGTAATCGTGCCGGGATTGGCCATGATGTGTTCGGCTCCCATGCCAATGTAAACCCCACCGGAGGCAGAGATATTTCCAAAGCTGGCAATAATCTTGATTTTGTCGCGCAAACGCTTCAAGGCACTGTAAATTTCGTGGGAGTCGCCCACGGTTCCCCCTGGGCTGTCGATGCGCAGCAAAAGAGCCGGGAAACGCCTATCTTCAATGGTTTTCAATGCTTCTAAAACACGCTTGCGGGTTGGCCCAGCGATCGCGCCAGTAATTTCAATCCGAGCGATTTGTTTTTGAATCGGGGTTTAAACGGCCAGATCATGGGTTCTCGAGACATTGCATCATAATTTCACATTCTAGTCTGCCTGCCGATTGTGGGCACGTCTGTTTAGCCGTGGAGCCTGCCATCGGGCATCCGAGTCCCCTGGAGATTGGCCTTTGTTAAGTCAGCTTTGGATAAACTCGCATCCGTGAGATCGGCTCCACTCAGGTCAGCGCGGGTTAAATCCGCCCGTGTCAGATCGGCCTCACGCAAGTTGGCAGACTCTAAATTGCATTGGCAGAGATTGGCTCCACTCAAATTCGCTCCCCTGAGATTGGCTCCACTTAAATTGGCCATACTCAAGTTAGCCTTGGACAAATTGGTCAGGGTCAAATTGGCTTGGGTCAGATCCCCATTGGCAAGATTGCCCTGAATCAGGATTGCCTGGGACAGGTTGGCTTCGCGCAAAATTACCAGGCGGAGGGTGGAATGGTAGAGCTTGGCTTTGGTGAGATTGGCTTTAGTGAGATTCGCCCCCGTGAGATCGGTGACATTGAGATCGGCTTCGCTCAGATCGGCCATGCTGAGATTGACTTTCTTGAGATTCGCCCCGCGCAGATCCGCCAGTTTCAGAAAGGCTGAACTCAAGTCAGGACGGAGGTGGGGTTGATTGAACCGCCATTGGTTCCAGGCAGTTACTCCCTGTTTGAGAAAAATCAGATGCGCTTTTTCGCTCACCAGGACTCTGACAACAATGGTGCATCTAAGGTAACATGAAACTTACGTAAATTCCCTCAAGAGAGGAGGGCTTCTAGCTGGTGCTGATTCCAGAGAGTTTGGTACAGTCCCGGCTGTTCAATTAGCTCCCCATGGGTGCCTGATTGAACAATCTGTCCCTGATCCATCACTAGAATACGATCCGCTGTCGCAGCGGCAGAGAGTTGATGGGAGATAAAGATCACCGTTTTCCGCTGGGTGCCCGACGCTAAATACTCCAGAATTCTGAGGGCGGTTTGGTTGTCCACACTGGAGAGGGAATCGTCCAAAATCAAAATTGGGCTATCCATAATCAAAGCCCGGGCGAGACTGGTGCGTTGTCGTTGGCCCCCTGATAGAGTAATACCGCGCTCCCCCACGGGAGTGTCGTACTGTTGGGGAAAATTGAGAATTTCAGCGTGCATCTGTGCCTGCTGCGCTGCCTGCTCGACGGCCTCTTGCCCGGTTATGGGAGCACCGTAACGGATATTAGTTTTTAATCAAAGCACTAAAGAGAAAGCTGTCCTGGGGGACATAGGCGATCGCAGACCGCAAATCTGGGAGCCGAATCTGGGTGATATCGTAGCCATCGAGAAATAACTGTCCTGGTGCAATCTCTAGCAGTCGGGGGAGGGCATTGGCCAGAGTTGATTTCCCCGAGCCAATGGGTCCAACAATGGCAACGGTTTCTCCGGCATGAATGGTGAAGTTAACGGACTGGAGGGCAGGGGTCTTTGCCCCTGGATAGGTATAGTTAAGGGACTTGGCCGTCAGTTCCCCCCGCACCTGGTCACGGGGCAAGGCGATCGCCCCTTGCCGATCTTGAATTTTGGGTTCGATCATCAGAATCGACTCAATGCGATCAATGCTGACCTCCCCTCGCTGGTAGGCAGTGATCGTAAATCCCAACAACGCTGTGGGAAAGACGAGGCGTTCCACGTACAGAATCAGGGCAATAAAGTCACCAATCCCAATCACCCCTTTGGCGATCGCATCAGCTCCCAGCCATAACACCAATAACAAGCTGACATAGGCAAGCCCCCCAATGACCGGGAAGAGCATATTGCGGGTGAGTGCCAGAGCCAGATTGGCCTCGAGCAATCGTTGGTTCAGTCCCTGGAATGCCTGACGCTCATTGGCTTCTTGACCATAGATTTTAATCAGCGCCATACCGCTCATATCTTCTTGTACCAGTTCGCTGATGTTCGACAACTCCTGTTGCACCGTCAGTTGTTGCCGCCGTAACTGGTTGCTAGAGAGTTGAACCAATACCAGCATCACAGGATATACCGAAAGCGCCAGTAGGGTCAGCCGCGTGTTAATGGACAGCATCACGGGCAGCGTCAGGGCATAGGCAAACAGCGTATTAGCTCCACTGAGGACAGCAAATCCCAGCAGCCGCCGAATATTTTCCACATCGCTGGTAGCGCGATTGATTAAATCACCGATGGTATGGGTGGCAAAATAGGCGGGTTCTAAGGTGAGAAGGTGTTCAAAAATGCGTTGCTTCAGGTCAAATTCTACTTGGCGACCCACCCCGAACAGTAACAGTCGTGAACCAACCCGAAAAGCCCACATCAAAGATGCCAGGATAAAAATCAGCACCACATCCATTAAGACCTGGCTGAAGTCAAAGGCAAGTTGTAGATCATCGATGCTACCCCGAATCAGCAATGGGATGTAGACACCCACCCCATTGACAATCAGTAGTGCCAACACCCCCAAGGTGGCTTGACGCCAGTGAGGTCGGAGATAGGCCAAGAGCTTCTGGAAGTGACGACGTTGACCGTCAACTGGGGGGGGGGTCTGGTGGGGACTGCTTGAACGATGTGCGGGAGACAAAGGAAGGAGAAGCCATGCATACCCCTGAGCAACCTTCACAATTCTAGGCGACCTGCCCGCGTGTCAGCAGGGGATTGCCCTCAACCACCTGTCCAGCCAGATCTATTGCCATTCCTCTGCTTCCAGATGGATCTGAGGCAAGAATAATGTGGCTTCGATGTGCTGCCGAATTGCTGGTGTCACTTCACAGTTGCTATGCAAGCAATCCAGTAGCAGTTGATTGGCAGCGTAGTAGCGTTGCAATGTATGCTGTTGCTCGGGGCTAAATTCCCAGTGATGGTGCATGCGCCCATAATTGTGGGTTCCAGTCTTGTGCAGTTCTACCCAGGTTGCAGGGGGATAGGCGGGCCAAGCCTGAAATCGTTCCTGGTTTTGATCAAGTTCGGGAGTTGCTGCTGGCCTTGTTGCTGTGATTTGTGCCAGCCAACCCTGAGAACCCTCCCCAAAATGTTGCTGAGTCGATTGCCACAAAGATGAACAGGGACAAAGTCTAGGTGTTGATCGATGGCACTGATTATGCGGCAAATTATCCCAGGTGACATCCCTAAAACTCTTCTCGTCTAGAATGCAGCCAAGGGGAAAATCAACCCCTATGTGAGGCGTTGGAGTTGATGTCAGGTAAAAGGCTCCCACCGTTGCATTTTTTGTTGCGGCTGGGATCGGCTGCGATTTTTCGCTGGCCCACAGCAAGAACTCTTGTAAATAGGGGTCTTTAGCGACTAATGCATCAATTTTTTGCTTCATCAACTGTACGAGTGAATCTGCACTGCGCAACATGGCAGCTGTCAACAAGAAGATTTCCCGCCAGTGAGGATCGGTAATATGATTCACGAGGCGACCCAGCGCTTGCTCCAGTGCCTGGAGGTTATGACTGGCAACGATGTTTCGCGCTGTCAAGTATTCTTGAAACGCCAGATAGGAGAAGGAAAAAATACCCCGCGCTCGTTCGGTTAGTAATCCATGGTGCGACTCAATCGCCTTCAGCACCGCTTCACTAACGAGTTGCAGTTCCTCGGCATCCGTTGATGCATCGGGCAGATGCTGAATATAGTCCTCAATATGCTGCGCAATCACCCGTTTTTCAAAGAAGTACTGACCTTGTTCAAACAGGATCGTTGCAATCTGACTCAGCAACTTCAGCTTTTGGGACAAGCGAAACTCCCGGTACACCTGATCGCGTTCGACCCCTTTGGCTTCATCCCATTGGCCCAGGAGTAAATCCAACCCCTGTTTATAAAACTCAGACCGCTTGGTGGGAAATTTCCCTTGACCATGAAATACCCAGCAGGCAAGATGCAAAAACAGGGGGGTGCCTACCAGTTGCCGCAACTGCCAATTTTCCGGCAGATCCAACTTCTGAAGAAACTGGGCAGACTGATCCTGCCCCGATGGATCCGTCGTTCTGCTCAATACCACAAACCACTGTTGCGCGAAGGTGTTAATTTGAACTTGGGTAAAGGGCGCAATTTCCACATCGGTGAAGCCTCGCAGCCCTAGTTTTTGGGCAGCGGTGCGACAGGTTACTACAAATCGATTTTTGTGGTAAACATCCGAGAGTTTGCGAATTTCCCTCAGAACTGTGGTAATGTCCTGGTTCAGAATTTCATCCATGCCATCCATCAACAGCAGGACTTGACCCGCTTGCAGCAAGGTTTCAAGCACTGACGGGTTGGCAACGCCAGAGGAGAGAAACCCCTGACGAATGTAATTGAACAGGCTAAATTCACCCCTGCGTCGCGATGCTTCGGCGAACTCTCTCAATGCAATAAAAACTCGGCACTTGATTGGCAGCGAACTCACCCCGATTGCACTGAATCGCAAGATGTTGCAAAAAGGTGGTTTTGCCAACCCCTGGTTTACCCAGAACTCTGAGCTTTGTGTAAGTTTTAACGGCCTGCATTCCCGGTATTTGCTTCTGTGCAACCGCTCCCAAACCAATGCGATCAAATTCCGTCAGTTTGATGTTTTCCAGGTCAGAAATCTCAACCCACTGCTGACTGGCAATTTCCTCCAACATATTGACATCTACATAAATGTCATCAATATTGACCGGATGGCTAATATCTAATAGTTGCAAGATGCCGCACTGGTTTTGAATGGTGTCTCGGCGTTGCGATCGCACCTCTTGCACCAGAACAGCAATATCCAGCGGAGAAGTCTCAGGACGCTCTCCCGGCTCCGGAAATTCTGCGGGCGGCTCAAGGGCGATCTCTCGCCAATCCAAATCCAGAATTGAACAAATTTCCATAAAAGCCTGGCGATCAACGGGTTGTCCGGTGAAAAATCGCCAGATTGGTTGACGGGTCTTGAGGTTCACCTCCCCTGCCAGATTTTCTTGAGTCCATCCCTTGATGCTAAACGAGCGTTTAGCCTTTTGAATGCCGGAGGCAGAGGCTTGAAGCGATCGCTTGACCATAATATAAGAACCTCATATTAAGACGAAGGCTCAGAATTGAAATTTTGTATGAAGATTGATATTTTAAAATCGTTTACCATAGACTATCAGATTTAACTTACTTAAAACTAGTACAAATTCTTTAGAATTTTCTTCGAACACTATCAGAGAATGTTTTAAATGGGTCAAGTTAAGTTCTAAAAGCTACTTAAGCAGAAGGCCACGAAGCCTAAAATCCCCATGTCATTGTAGAAATTTCTCAGTAGTTGAGGTAATCAAAATAGGTCGAGGGAACTTTTAAAATATCCTCTAAGGATGAAATGAATCCAATTGGAATTTTCCCATATCGCAATTTCCATTCCAATCGAGTGTACTTAAACCCAGTTAAATTAAGAATTTAAAAATTCAAATTTTACCTCACCACCAGCAGAAATACTTAGAATTTGAGGAACGATGTACGATCACCCGTGAATGCATGTCTCTCATCAGAACCCGAAAGCCTACCCGAACCGAATATCAAGTTGAGAGGTGAGCAAACTGGGTTGAGGGTGCTACCTTGCCCATAGGTCTCTGCACTTCTGATGTATTGGCAACAACTCAAATCACCCAATCGGGATGGATATACTGAAGCTGTTGGCCTCACAATGACCTAAATGAATACCCAAATAGCGCCATCATCCCTCCTCAACCCCTTTGACTTAGGGGATATTACCTTAAGTAACCGGGTCGTCATGGCTCCGATGACAAGAGCCCGAGCCGGTGCAACAAGAATGCCCAATGCACTGATGGCCCAGTATTACGCTCAACGCGCGAGTGCTGGATTGATCATTACCGAAGCCACCGTGATATCTACCCAGGCCAATGGCTGGCAAAATACACCAGGCATCTATACGGAGGCCCAGGGGGAAGCCTGGACTCAGATTGTTGAGGCAGTTCATGCCCAATCAACTCCCATCTTCCTGCAACTCTGGCACTGTGGCCGCGCCTCTCACAGTAGTTTTCAAGAAAATAGCCAGCTGCCGGTGGCACCCTCAGCCATCAAGATCAATGGAGATCAGATTCATACCCCGATTGGTTCTCAACCCTACGAAACGCCTCGCGCCCTGGAAACCAGTGAAATTCCCCTGATTGTAGAAGCTTATCGACAAGCAGCAGCGCGAGCCAAGCTAGCTGGCTTCGATGGGGTTGAGATTCATGGAGCCAATGGTTATCTGATCGACACCTTTTTGCAATCTAAAACCAATCAGCGATTGGATCAGTATGGCGGTGGGGTGGAAAATCGCTACTGCTTTCTCAAGCAAGTGGTAGAGGCAATCTTAACCGTATGGCCGGCCAACCGAGTGGGGGTGAGGCTTTCTCCCAACGGGGTATATAACGATATGGGTTCACCCGACTATCGGGAAACATTTCTCTACACCGCTGAGCAACTAAATATCTACGGTCTGGCCTATCTCCATCTGCTGGATGGTCTGGGTTTTGGTTTTCACGAATTGGGTACCCCGATGACCTTGACCGAGTTCCGCCAGGTATTTAAGGGGCCATTGATTGGCAACTGTGGCTACACAAAAGAGCAGGCTGAAGCTGCTATTTTCAGTGGCGCAGCGGACTTAATGGCCTTTGGTCGTCCCTTTATCAGCAACCCTGACCTCGTGGAACGGTTCACCCATAACTGGCCGCTCAATCCTCCAGCAGAGATGAAAGACTGGTATTCCTTTGGCTCAGAGGGCTACATTGACTTTCCGGTCTACCAGTCAGGGGCCGGCCTGCCTGACAAAAGTAGCTGAAAGCGAAGTGCAGAGGGAATAAGGAAGGGAACAAGGAGGAGAAGGGTAGAAAGACATGAGAGGCTATAGTTGCCACACAAATAGCCCAGTAACCATGTCAAGCACTCCCCTTCTGTAGGGTCAATGCTTGGCCTTTTTGCGTCAACATAGTCAAGCTATAGATATGTACCCCTTGAAGCCCCTTGCCTGGATGGTCAATGCCTTGCTCTACAGCGGCTAACTGAGTCTGCCTGCTTGGGAAGCTTATCGATTGTGGTCAACAGACTGAAGTGCCTCCAGATAGTCGATCGCTGCCTCTAACTGGGAGTCATAGGAAGCAGAAAATTCCTCAAACCAGCGTCCTTCTTCAGAGTCAGGATTGAAGGACTTTAGCCACGTTCTTGCCTGCTCTGCCAATTTTTCCCGCCGTTTTGTCTTAGCCTGTTCCAGGCGGCGTTGCTGCTCTGGCTCCTGCTGTTGCTGTCGGAGTTCAGCCCTGTGCAATTCCTGCTGCTGTTTCGCTGCCTCTGCCTGAGTTTGATGTTCATCGTGGGATTTGAGATCGGAGAGCAGATGATGGTCAAAGGCCGACCTCCGACCATCCTTCGTTGATTTCCCTTGATGGTTAGAGAACAGCCAATCTGGCTCTGATGATCGCCCCTGTTGGGCCAATTGACGATCTTGAGGGGATAAAGGGGCGAGAGGTTGCCTCAGATCAACCGGATCCGGTTGGGAAAGCTCTGTCCGTGCAGATCGCCGGGTTGCTTCATCAAGTTGACCTAGAAGATCGTTCAGCGATCGCAGGGGGGGAACCGCAGGCAGATGATGAATTTCAGGGGGTGAGGAGTCCTGTGTTGATCCGCTCAATGGCTGCTGATCCTGTTCCGCTTTCAGTTTTGCTAAGAGATTATCAACCGAGTCCATCTCCCACTCCGGAATATCGAATTGTCGTCAGGCCTCAAACCTTACCCACGCCTACCTCTGCTTCCACGATCAGGCTTCGAGTGTTGGCTAATCGTTGATGGCGCTCAGCAACACCTCTGCTAAACTCATGTCTGCCATATCATCGATTGTAATCGTGTCACAGATGTCAAACTTGGCTCCCACCTCCTGAAGCTGTTCATCCAATGCCTTCAGAAACTTCGTTGCCCCCGGATCGTTCCCCACTTGGATAAATGAGATGGCGAGTTCTTCATCGTTTTCCATTCGGCGGGTGACATCAATGATCACTTCCATTACCGCTCTGCGATCGTCTGGTTCGCCATCGGTGATAACCAGAATTGTCTCTCCGGCTGGTTTGGTCTTCCTAGCAGCCTTTCGTTGAAAGTAGGAATTCGTCGCATCTTGGAGTACAACTGCCAGATTCGTTGAGCCAACCGGGTCATTTTCCATAAAAATCTGCGCCACCTTACTGGCCGTCACATCGTCAAAGCGCTTGAAGCGGCTGGAGAACATATAGACTGTAATCCCATCTGGATCAAACTGTTCGCACTTCCGAGCCAGGGCCAGAGTCGATTCCTCAGCCGCTTGCCAACGACTCTTGCCACCTAGCTGATCCGGAGCAGACATGCTGCCGCTTTTATCGAGAATTAAGGTGTAATCTCGGTCCTTCAAGAGTGCATCCTCCGGATCAAGTGAGTAAGGTTTTGTGATTTTAATGTAGCTGATTCAGTCATCAGCTAGGTGGGTTCCTACACAAATTCTCATAATGATGTTAACGGTTCTCACTTCTCGACTGCCTGCAAAAATGCTTCACCTTCAGATCGCCCAGCGACGATGCATGAGATCTCACCTTTGCAAAACAAAAAATATCCAAACTTTTTCCAGCAAGGCTAAGGGGTCAGAAAATTCATATATATCTGATTTCCACCGGAGGCTTTACCAAAAATGTAGAGCCGACCATTGAAAGAAGCAGAAGCTAGGGGCAGTTCCGTCATGCCATTGCCGGGTACTGCTGACCAACCCGTCCATGAAGAACCATTAAAAATATTCACAGACACTTGATTTTCTCCCACTCCATTGCTAATGAGATATAGCTTGCCATTAAAGGTTTTAGCTGATAGAGAAATATTGGTTTTCCCCCCACCTGGTACCTCTGACCAACCCGTCCATGAAGAGCCATTAAAGGCATTGACAGACACACGATTGCCTCCTATCCCTTTTCTAAAGATATAGAGCCGACCATTATAAGACATCGAGCCTAGAGCTTCCTCAGTTGTGCCATTGCCAGGTACCTCTGACCAACCCGTCCAAGAAGAACGATTAAAGACATTTTTATAGACTCGATTAGTTCCCAATCCTTTCATGATGAGATATAGATGACCGTTGAAAGTGGTTGCTGATAGGGATACATCTGTTTTCGCTCCCACCTGGTACCTCTGACCAACCCGTCCATGAAGAGCCATTAAAGGCATTGACAGACACACTATTACCCCCCCAAGCCTTTTCTAAAAATATAGAGCCGACCTTCGTAGGAAATGGACGCTAGAGGTAGATCTGTTATGCCATTGCCAGGAACTTCTGACCAACCTTCCCAGGAAGAACCATTGAAGACATTTTTATAGACTCGATTGGTTCCCAATTCCTTATTAATCAGATATAGACGACCATTGAATGTGGTTGCTGATGGGGAGACATTTGTTTTTCGTCTACCCGGTACTTCTGACCAACCCACCCATGCTCTAGAAATCAAATTATCTTCGGTTGGAGTTAGACGTGGATCTGTATCGCCATTGGTAGAGTTGAGACTACTGCTAGAGAAGGTTGGAGCAAATACGCTCGGCTTCTCACTATATGCATAGGCTTTGGAGGAAATCAGAACCAACGGTGTCAAACCGCTATAGATGATGCCTGCAACGGTAATCAAACTCAACAACCAAGGCTGATATGTCAACATGAAGCTCATGTACTTCTTCATAACAAGTGTTGGTAAATTAATCGACTCAAACAAACTCAAACTTCTAGACATTAATTTTGGGGAACTTCCTGACCCGCGATCGCAAGCCCACTACAGTCAACCTAGCAATGGCGGAGCGGACTTCTACACCCAATCCTTCGTTTGATCCAGGGGATGCAGCCCGTGGAGATCGCCGTTGCAGTGCGTTTGTTCTTATCACTTCCCTTCCCTTGAGAGATAAACTGGCGATTGAGTACTGTGCCGCGCTGCATAACTGACCTTGCGACGTGGCCAACCCAATTAATATCATCCACAATCGTTAAACAGAGGATCGAAGAGTATCAGGATTGAAGATCGCCAGGGTATCATCCGGTTGTCAGAACACAGGGAGCTATGGAAAAAGCATTATTCATTCTAGGGGAGCTGACCGATGATGACTTTGACTGGATGCTAACCAATGGGAGCAAAGAAGAAATTCCAGCAGGCACCATCCTGATTCAGCAGGGGAACCCCATTGATAAGTTCTACATTGTGCTTGGAGGAGACCTGGGGGTTTTCATGGGATCTGCCGAGGGGCCTGTGATCGCCCATCTCAGCAGCGGTGAAGTGGTCGGTGAAATGTCCTTCCTGGATGCCCGTCCCCCGTCGGCAACCGTCAAGGCCATTGCAGATTCCCTGGTGTGGTCGATTCCCCGCAAACACCTAGTGACCAAGTTGCATCAAGATGTGGGCTTTGCGTCTCGTTTTTACCGTGCCCTAGCGGTTTTTCTCTGCGATCGCCTGCGGGGTACTGTTAGTCGCTTGGGCTATGACCCCGATCAGTCCTTGAGTGGATCAGAGTCAGAAGCAGAGATCAATCCCAGTGTTTTAGATAATCTCGATCTGGCGCAAATCCGCTTTAGTTGGTTACTAAGACGCCTGTTGCTGATTGAGAATTAATTCCCTGGTTCCCGATCACATCCATTGCTCCGATGGACTTCGCCCCGTTTGCCCCTGGTTCTACCAGGAGATTCCCCCGTCCGAAGCAAGGATTGATCTGGCTCCTTCAGGGCTCTACTTTCACCGGGTCCATAGGCTTTTCCTCCATTTTCATTGCCCTATTGACGAGGGCGAAAAATCACTGCCTTTTCGCGGATGGTCATATTAAAGGAGCGGTAGAAGTTCTGGCCCAACAGGGGCGAACTGTCAATGACCACAACATCAAAGTTAGTCATGACTGCACCGCCAACACGAATCGAAGGTACAATCCCTGCGGGGGCCTTAATCATGCCGCCGTGGGCTAGGGTTAAATTAGCCGTGCCCGTCTGCCGGAAGCCGACGACCCTTGCCATCTCTGGGGTAATGGTGGTGATGCTGGCTCCAGTATCCACCATCATTGGATATCGTTCCCCATTGTTAAAGGTCACTTGAATCACCGGAATCCCGCCCTCTCGTTTGACAATCGGGGCAATGAACCAGTTGGAATTGCGCTGTGCGATCAGGGATCTAGGACGGATGGTTAACACTGGTTCCCTACTTGTGCCCGCAGTCTGACTGGTAGGGGGGGTGAGGGCAGCTGCTGCCGTACCGGCAGCCATCAGGATCACGGCTAGGGCGATCGCAGACCCGTGAATTTTCAAAGCACATTTTTTCATCAAGGCATGACCAGGAGACTGGACTGGTATTCTGTCTCTATCTTACTGGTAGCAGGGTGTGTAGCCAGGAACCCCTGAGCCTCCTGCCATGCTCCCCAGAGATTTCCTTGCATCAAGTCAGCAATCCCCTTCATTGCCCGCAGTTCTGGTTGCTGGGGGAGGAGAACCAGCCCTGGCTGGAGAGCGATTTGAGCTGCTCTAGGGGACAAATCATACAGATAGACAAAGGCCAGGTAAGCGTGGGGCCAAGGATTTTGGGCATCGAGATCAATGACCCGCTGGAGTGCTGCGATCGTAGGTTGCACCTGCCGCTGTAACAGGGAGGCAAGGGTAAGCCCATAGGCGAATTCTAGGTTCTTGGGTTCCTGCCGAAGCCGTTCGGTCAAGCTCTGCTGCGTTTGCAGGGTGTAGTCCTGAGTGGGGTCATATTGATTGATCTGCCCGACCTTGGCAAACAGGGCATCAAAGGCTGTAATCCCTTGGGGGAGGGTGGCGGCGAGGGTACGCAGTTGCGTCACATAATCTAGCTCGGGTGCAGGCTGAGGGAGGGCCGAGGGATCAATCATTACCTGCACCTCAGGGGTGCTGATGGGAGAACGAGATCCAGTTTGACGATTGAGGTAGGTCGCCTGCAGTCGATAGGTACCAGGTGTTAGATCTCTTGGGGGCAAGGTGGCGGTTTGTTCCACCACCTGAAAGGACTGATCCGCGATCGCTGGCTGATGGTAGAGTCTGCCGAGGCCAAGGGCATGGTCGTGGAACCACTGGGCTGGGGCTGCTTCCTGCGGTGCGGTGGGGGATTGCACCCGTTCCCAAGTCAGTAACACTAACCCGGACTGAAGTTGTTCCCAGTTGCCCGTCCACGTGTAGGTGACTGCCAAGGGCTGGCCGGGGGGCGCTTGAGACACCACCTGTACCTCCTTAAGTTCTACCCGTTCCAGTCTTGGGTTGGGTAGGGGTGTTACCTGAATTGGTGCGTGCCGCCGATGGTAAAGCTGCAAATCATCGCCATCGGGTAAGGGCCACGTCTTGACCTCAAAGTCAGGGTTGTTTTGAATTGCCTGAACCAGAGTCGCTTGAGCGGCACTCTTGGCAGATTGAATCGAGCCTTGGAACCCGGATTTGGTTAAAAACCAGGAAAGCGATCGCAAATCTTCAGCCACCTGTTCCCGACGGGTTCCCACCTGACGGCCATAGACCTGAAAATCTGCCAGGGCTCCGTAGAAGTTGAAGTTATGCTGATTCACCGTTGCGGTGGAAGGTAAGACTCCCAAGGTGGTTTGCAAGTAAGGTTCCGTGCGCTGGATCTCAGCAATTACCTGGGGGTGAGGCCAATCGGGGCCCCAATAAACCGGATGGCGAGCGACGGGACTGAGGGTATTCGTCAGCCCATTGATCGCTGCCCCATCGGGGGCAAAGAGGTTTAACCCCATGAGCAAGCAGGCCGTCGCCATCCCCCCCCAAGGTACGTACCGCCAGCGTTGCGGCCAACAGGTCAGCCCATAGGCTAAAACCACTGCCACCACTGGGAGGTAGGGAACGACGTAGCGATTATCTTTATTGATGTTCAGGGAACTCAGCAGGTAAGCCCCGACCCAAAAGACCGCCAGCCAGATCCAGGTTTGCCGTTGCACCCCACCCCTCCTTGAGACGTAAAGCCTGGAAGTGGCCAGCGTCTACTCAGCCAGTGCAGCAGCAAACCGACCAGGGGAACCAGCAGCAGGGGCCAGGAAACCAGTTTAGGGAACTCATGCCAGTAATAGGTCCAAGCCCCCAGAGTATTGAGAGCCGGATCGCCTTCGGCGATCGCTGAATCGATCGTGGCTCGTTTCCCAGCGGTGAACATCAACAACCAATTGGTACGATACCAAGGACCGAAGACCAGCACTGCCACTCCCAGACTCACCATCAGTTGCGCCCAGCGTTCCCAAGCCCGCTGTTTCAGCCAACTCAGGCTCACCCAAACCAAGGGTGTGAACAGAAAAAATAAGGCGGGTTGCTTGACCATTAGCGCCAGACCTAGGGTCAGTCCCACGACGATCGCCCACAGCCAGCCTCCCAGACGAGTCGTACTGTAGCGCCAGTAGGTGAGACAGCAAAAACACAGCGTCACCATGGCCACAAGGGGGTAATCCAGCAAAAAGTCTAGGCGGGCGAGATACAACCCCGGAAGTAACAGACACAGCCCTGCGGCCCACAACCCGACCCTAGGGGTAAATAGCCTTACCCCTAGGCCATAGACAGCTACCAGCAGCAGGGCACTAAAAAACGAGATTAACCAGGGTTGCTTGGGCTTCTCCCCGTCCCCAGCCATTGAAAAACGGCACGGTGCTGATAAAGGTCAGCGGCGGAAATTTCGAGGTCAATTGCCAGAAACTCATCCACCAAGTGGCTGAAGCCCACTGGGGCTGCTGCAAGATTTGCCAGTAGTTCAAGGTACTGGTGAGATACTCCGCCTGATCCCAGGCAGGGACGGAGCGATCGTAGGCAAACCAGCAGCGATCGCCCACTGCTCCAATTAACCAGATCAGCCCTAGGATGAGCCAGTATTGCCATCGATGTTGCTGAGCCGCTGAATCTGTCATTTCACCCAAAGAGAAAACAAAGGCGTTGCTTAATCCAAGTATGAATCGAAGATCTTGACAATGCCACAAGCCAGGTATTGGTAAATTTTGTGATTGCCAGAAAGAGTAGATTCATCCCGCTAATCAGCAACGCCGAAACCAAGTTGAGTTCTGGACAGGATGCTGAGTCGGCTGGGGCTTCATCATCCCACTCTAAAATTGCTCGAATGATCATGGGTGTATTTCCAGTTGGGTGATCAACGCATCAATGCGTTTGTTAACTTCCCAGTGGGCTGCCCCTCTGTACCCGTATTGGGGTGGATCAGCAGTGGTGTTAAACCTCACGACTTGAGCTGACCCTGTTGTTTTGGCAGCAGTTTGAACTCCTCAGGCACACCCAAAAAAGTGATGAGAGCATTGTATATACACTTTGGCTTTAATGATGGTGACGCTACAGCCAATGTTCGAACGGATGCAACGTCACAGAGCGATTTATAATCGATTTCAGCACCGCTCAACTCAAGTGCGTTATGCAACTTGAGTCCCTGACTAAGATGTCGTGTAATGCTACCTTTTGGTATTCTAATTAAAGATCAATTACAGAAGAGAGAGAAGCTTTGAAATATTTTGTTCCCAACCTAAAGCTAAGTGTTGATCTTCCACCTCAAGAAAAATTAGAAGACAAGTTTGGAGGGATACCCTGGGGCTTAAAACCAGAACAGTACCCTATGTGTCGGCATTGTGGAAAAAGCCAATCGCTCCTGGCTCAATTCGTTCACAACTCAGAGAGACTTGATTTAGGTAAATCTGGTCGAACTCTCCTGGTGTTTCAATGTAATCACAACCCAGGAGGCTGTCCCACTTGGGAAGGTGGCTCTGGAGCTAATGCGTGTTTTGTTCTTGATCCAGATCAACTTTCAGAAAATCTCACACCGATGCCAGCAGATTTTCCAATCATTGAGCCTGAAGCTCGTATCATTGGGTGGCTTGATCATGATGACGGCATCGCTCCCGATGAGATATCTGCATTTTATGATGATGAGCAACTCTGGGATCTACAGGATGAAATGCGGGACAGAGTTTATCCCCAGACAAAACTTGGAAGCGTTCCAGAGTGGTTACAAAGTCCCAGCGAAGCACCCGGTGAAGGTTGGGTCTTCATCGGCCAGCTTAGTGATTCCTACAAATTTATTCAGGAACCTTCTCCTCAAAGTAATGTCTATGTTTATCCATCTTCAGACTATTGGGCTTGCGAGGGTCCTAATTTCGGAGATGGAGGAATAGGCTACATTTTTCTTCGACATCACTCTGAAAAACCTGATGGCTGGTTCTTTTGGCAATGTAGTTGACTGCTGCATCTAGCGGTTACTGAGTTGATGAAATACTTGCAAGACCTTGAAAGCCATACTGTACAAATCTTTCAAAATGCTGACCCCATACATCCCGAAGCCGTTGAGATGGACATTTTGACCGTGGATCATGCTGAGCATCATCCAGCAGAGAGTTTTGAGGTGACGAGCATCTCGCGATTGAATCTCGCATTGACTCAAAAATTGGGAGAGGGCATCATAAAGACGGGAAGTAGGAGGCATAGATTGAACTGAGTTTGTGTGGTTACTTCGCAGCTTCAATCACGCTCTACGTCTCCCTAGCGTTTGTTTCAGCTCGTTTGAGTTTTGTCAGTCAAGCAGGGTCATCGCTATGTCTTCACGATTAGACTCCAACCTTGACGTGACCTTGAACCCAGCTACTGTATTCGCCCCTCTGCTGGGCCAGTCCCAGGCTGTTGAACTACTGACCCAAGCTGTGATCCGCGATCGCCTCGCTCCGGCTTACCTTTTTGCCGGAGCTGATGGGGTGGGGCGCAGTCTAGCAGCTCATTGCTTCATTGAGCTGCTGTTTTCCCATTCAACGGCAATACCAGGAAAAACCCGTTCACCTCGGCTACAACAGCAGAATCACCCCGATTTGTTGTGGGTAGAACCCAGCTACCTGCATCAGGGGCAGCGTCTTTCAGCAGCAGAAGCCGCCGCCGCTGGGGTGAAGCGCAAAGCCCCTCCCCAGATCCGCATTGAGCAGATTCGTGAGATTAGCCGCTTCCTCAGTCGTCCGCCGCTGGAAGCATCGCGCTCGGTGGTGGTGATTGAACAGGCCGAAACCATGGCGGAAGCAGCGGCCAATGGATTGTTGAAAACCCTGGAAGAACCCGGACAAGCCACCTTAATTTTGCTGGCGGGGGGCGGAGAATCTCTGCTGCCGACCCTGGTTTCCCGTTGCCAGCGGATTCCGTTTTATCGTTTACCATCCACCGTCATGGCTGAGGTGCTGACTCAGGTGGGGCGGGAGGAAATCCTCCAGCATCCCCAAGTTTTGGCGATCGCCCAGGGGAGTCCCGGAGCCGCGATCGCCAGTTGGCATCAACTTCAGAACATCCCAGCGGATCTCTTACAAGCACTCACCCATCTACCCCAGTCCTCCCTACGTGAGGCACTAGATCTCGCACGTCAAATTGATCAGGCATTGGATACCGAAGCCCAACTCTGGGTGGTTGACTATCTGCAACACGGTTATTGGCAGATAGGGAATCGCAGGTCTCAATCCTTGCACTTCCTGGAACGAGCAAAGCAGTCGCTGCGTGCCTATGCCCAGCCGCGACTGGTCTGGGAAGTAACCTTCATGGCGCTCTGCGCAGCCGGATAACCATCAGTAGCCTTCGATTACCTCGAACTCATAGCCCTCTAAGGAGTGATAACCCGGTTCATAGGTTGCCACTCTGCGAACCAACTTACTGAAACAACTGGGTGACACCATGCCATGAGGAACCCAGATTTTCACCGTGTAAGCTGGAAGGGTGCAAACAACGTTCGCAGGTTCCTGGTGTCGTGATTCTGGGGTCGTTTTTGGCAACCGTGAGGGAACTGGCCGGGGCACATTACACAGGCTTTCAAGATTCACCACCCTCCCCGAGGCATCCACCATCGAGCAGGGGGAGTCCTGTGCCGCTGATACATCTGCCATCCATAGCCCCAATAAACTGGGAATCAGTATTAACCGCACCAACATCCGTCAACGTCTCCTCCGAGGTCAGTAGCTAGGGGGAATTAATTATAAAACGCTCAACCTGAAAGCGCCCATGCAAGTGTGAACTGCATCACCCAGAGATCTTCCCAGGAGAAGATCATAGGGATAGTCTGATGTTTACCACAACATTAGGACAGCCCTAGGAGCTACATCCAGCTTACAGTTTCCGATTCATCTGGCAAAGTCCGCAGCCTGGTTTGAGCCTCGGTAACAATGGGGAGGACATCTGGTTCAGCAACGTGATCAGTGGGGATTTACGCTAAGCATGGGGTCGCTAGACCCAAGTAACGAATGCCAACCGGGGTAATTTCAAACCGACAGGGCAGCACCTCTAAGCCCTGGGTAATGGCCTGCCGGAGCAACTGCCCATAGACAGGATCGGTTTGATCGCCGGGGGCAAAGTTGGCGCGATCGCCACGATTGATGAAATACAGCATCACCCCTCGCGTCTCTGGTAACAACGCCATCAGTTCCCGCAGATGTTTCTGGCCACGGCTGGTCACGGTATCGGGGAAGCGGGCAAATTTGCCCTCCACCCAGGTGGTACTTTTAACCTCCACATAGATGGGGCGATCGCCCCCTAGGAGACGGAAATCAATGCGACTCTTGCCGTCGGAGCCGTAGGGTACTTCTGGCTGGATTTCGTCATAGCTGCCTAACTGCGGCAGCAGGTGTTGTTCGAGGACGAGGTTGACCACTCGATTGGGCAGCGCTGTATTCACCCCCACCCATGTGGGGACACCGGGTTCTAAAACCTCACCCGAGGGCGCTATAGCAAGGGGATCACAGACCTGAATCATCTCCCATGTATAGGGTAATTTGCGATGCGGGCGATCGCTCTGGGACACCTGCACCGGACTGCCAACCGTCGAAATGCACGTCATCGGGCCGGTATTGGGGCAGTGCGCCGTAATCACCTCCCCCGAGGCCAACTGAATATCGGCAAAGAAGCGCTTGTAGCGTTTTAACAACGTCCCTGGCAATAGGGGTGGGTAGCGATACAGCCATTCTGTCGTCATGATCGTCGCTGGTTGAGTCTGGCCTTCATGGCCTTCGCTGCCAGGGCATAGCCCCCATCGGCACCATCAATAAAATGCACTTGGCGGCCATTGCGCTCAAACACCAGACAGGTCATCAAAGCTCGGTCGGAGACATGAAGGCCGTACACTAGGCTGCCGTTTTGGTACTGCCGCTCTAAGAAATCGGTCAGTTGCTGTCGCTGGACAGTGGTGCTGGCAATCACCATCCGTAACAGATCGTCAAACTTCTGATGATCCGTTGAGGCGGCGACTATCAGCAGATAGTCGCCCCAATTGAAGGAACCTACTTGCATCCGAAAGCGCATGAATAGCCAACCCAGTAAATTTTCCAGCTTGATTTTCAGCAGGTAAAATTGTTGGTGCCAAAAATTCTGCGATCGCACCTGCACCTTGGTTTCCCCCGCAAGATTTTGATTCTTAAAGGACAGGTGTAAGTGATCGGCGGCCACAGGATGAAAATTCTGCTCACTGCCATAGATCACGCTCAGAGTTTCCAGAATATTTTTATAGATCAAATCATTCTCCGGTTCCGAATCCGCCAAGGCCATGGCAATTAAACTCACGGTTTCGCCGTGCTGGCTGAAAATATCCTGCCAGCGACATTCCAACCCCGAAAAATCTGCGTTAACATCGGTTGCCCCTTCCTGAAAACAGTAGCCTTGGGTAGTGTCGGGGTGCTTCAGTAAGTCGGTGGCATAGGTCAGCCCGCCCCCGGTAAAATTTCCTTGCACATAGTTCTCAGAGATTCTTAACTTAGCAATCTTGACATCATAATTGGCATCCTTGACCACCGCGACGGGCACCGCGCCGACTCGTAAATTCAAATTGAAGGAGTCCTGAGCTAATTGGCGAGTGGCCAGTAATGCTGCCTGGGCTGGGGCGAATAACCCCGGTGGAATTAGGATCGAAGCTCCATCCCCGCCAAAAATAAAGGGGATTTCTAGCTGCTCGGCAATGTTTAAGATGGCAATGATGGAGCAGGCACCCAGGAGGTTGACCTCTTTATAGCGGCCACTTTCAATTGCTTGGGTCGAACCCACAACATCCGTGATTAAGATGTACCAGTCCCGAGGTACTGAAGTGAAGTTCTGGGGATTGGTAATATCCAGAAAACTGGTCAGGACGGGTAAATCTGCGTAGAAATAGTCAGTAGACATGATGCTGGGTGGATTTAGCTCACCGATGTAATTTGACGTTGCTTGATCCTGGAATCTTCACACAGTCTGGAGTTAGCTAGATACCTCTGCATCGGAGTCTGGAACGGTGATAGCAACACTGATGATGGGCTTTGTCACCCCCTCGGGACGGGAGAGGTCGGAATGATGGAGCTTGATCACTGGCACCGCTGTCGGTTTCAGAAGCAGCTGAGACACTTGGGCGGAACGTCGCCAACTCATGGTCAGCTTCTCCCGTTGGTTAATCAAATAAATACTGATTAACGTACAGCAAACCCCTAGCCATTGGATGGGAGTCAACACTTCTGCCAGCAACAAATTGCCAAAGCAGAGGGCAAAAACAGGGGTCAAAAACGTCAGAGAACTCAAACTTGTGAGACTACCACTGGCTGCGAAGTAAAAGAACAACCCATAGGCGATCGCGCTGCCAAAGACCGTTGCATAGCCTAAGGCTAGCCAATCCATTGCATTGAGATTGATCCACTGCTCCGATTCAACCCCAGCGGAGGCAACCAGCAAGGGCAATCCACCCAGAATCATATGCCAGCCAGTGGCGCTCACGGGGTCGGCATAGCGACAGATCACCCGCAACAAAATCGTGCCCACGGCCATGGAGAGGGCTGCCAGAAGCATCAACCACTCGCCACTTTGGAACAACTGGGGCAGAAGTGCTGGCCCATCCAGCGGGGCAGGATTCAGGGTCGGCACCCAGGACACGACCGTCGCTAGGCTATGCAGCATCGCAGCTTGCAGTTTTTGTCCCCAGCTTAAAATCCAAGCATCGGGGAGACCAATGAAGCTAATGCCCACTCCCCCCAGGGCTAGCCCGACCCACCCCCACAGACCAATCTGTTCCCCAAATATCCACAGCGCTAGGAGAGCCACAGCGAGGGGCTGGGAGTCAATCATCACCGATCCCAGTCCGGCTCCGGTACGCACCAGTCCCTGGGCGAGAAATCCTTGGAAGAGGGTGCCATCTACCAGGGCAAACAGGCTAATCCACAACCAGGCACGCCACCCTTGGGGTTGGGGTCTCCCCATCAGCAGCGCCACTGCCACCACTAAGATGCCTGCTGGCAACAACCGGATTCCGGCCAGAAACAGTGGCGTGGTGTGGGGAATGACTCCCTTCATAAACACCATGGCAGTTCCCCAAAGGGCAAAGGGGGCAATCAAAGCCAGGGTGGAAGGGGAGAGCTTCAGGGACTGGGACTGCACGGAATGGCTCCTGCCAACATTAAGGCACGTATCAAAATTTCAGCGAAGGATTACGTTATCTTAACAATTGTAGGTAATTTGCACCTGTTTTTCAGGGTGTGACAGATGAGGTCGCTGGTTGCTGTCGATTCCAGGATCGCAACGGTGAGATCATGAAAAAAGATTTGAGTTCAGGGATAGAAACGTGTTGAACCACCCGTTGCAGGATGCCCTCGGAGGCATCAATATTTACCTGATTGGCATGATGGGATCTGGCAAGACCACCATTGGGCAACAGTTGGCGACTCAGTTGGGCTATCGCTTTATCGACACCGATGCCTTGATTACGCAAATTGCGGGTCAGTCAATCGCCGATTTGTTTGCCCTAGAGGGAGAAGCGGCCTTCCGGCAACTCGAAACCCAGGTGTTAGCAGAACTGTCTGCCTATGCCTGTCAAAAGTTGGCGATCGCAACGGGGGGCGGCATTGTCCTGCGTCGTCAGAACTGGAGCTATTTACACCATGGCATTGTTGTCTGGCTCGATGTCCCCGTCTCCGTGCTGTGCGATCGCCTCAACCAGGATCGCCATCGACCCCTGTTACAGGGTGTAGACCCGGTTGCCACCCTCACCCACCTGCTGGAGCAACGGCAGTCACGCTATGCCCAAGCGGATATTCGCCTTGCGGTGACCTTGGGAGAAACCCCTGTCCAGGTGGTCGATCGGCTGCTGCACACCTTACCAAAGATTTTAAAATCCCAGAGCGATCGCCCAGATTTATCCCAGATTGAGAATGCTTTGAATTAAGACTTGGCCTTGTGGATCACGCCAAGCTCTTCTAAACTGCATTCAATCTCAACGAGGCAAATTTGCAGTTGACCCATGGAATACGACTACAACAGCGAATATATCCTGAAGGCAGAAGCAACCCGCGTTCGAGTTCTCAGCGAAGCCCTGCCCTACATCCAGCAATTCGCGGGACGCACGGTGGTGGTCAAATATCGGGGGAGCAGCGATGAAGGACTCCCTCCTCAAAGACAAGGTAATTCGGGATGTGGTCTTTCTTGCCTCCGTGGGCATGCGCCCGGTGGTGGTGCATCGGGGGGGGGCCCGAAATCAATACCTGGTTGGATAAGCTGGGCATCGAACCCCAGTTTAAGAATGGCCTCCGGGTCACCGATGCCGCCACCATGGATGTGGTGGAAATGGTACTGGTGGGGCGTGTGAATAAAGAAATTGTCTCCCTGATTAATCAGGCGGGCGGCTCTGGCGTTGGGCTGTGTGGCAAGGATGGCAACCTCTTCCAAGCTCGCCCCGATGGTCGAGAGGGGATTGGCTTTGTCGGGGAAGTGACAACGGTGGATATCCAACTGTTAGAGTCCCTGATTCAACGCGGCCATATTCCGGTGGTCTCCAGTGTGGCAGCGGATGACACAGGGCAGGCCTATAACATCAATGCGGATACGGTAGCGGGGGAATTGGCAGCAGCCCTGGGGGCAGAAAAGATGATTTTGCTCACCGATACCGCTGGAATTTTGAAGGACTATCGCGACCTCTCCACCCTGATTCCCAAACTAGATATTCAGGAAGCCCGACGGCTAATTGAATCCGGGATTGTCAGTGGGGGCATGATTCCCAAGGTCAACTGTTGTGTGCGATCGCTGGCGCAGGGAGTGAAGGCAGCCCACATCATTGATGGCCGAATTCCCCATGCGCTGCTATTAGAGATCTTCACGGATGCTGGGATTGGCTCAATGATTGTAGCTTCAGATTTTATTAACTAGGAGTCCTCGGGACGGTGATGTCGGAAATCACCCGCAATCCCAAGCAAGGGGGGAATGTGAAAATTCAGTGGGAACCCAGTGTTTACGTAGGCAATGCCCCAGTACGTTGTGCCATCTGTGGCGATCGCGCCCATCCCATCCGACTGCGAGGGAGCCATTACTTACTGGCTGTGGTTTATAACGCCCAAGGGCAGGTGTGTGGCGAAGTTTGTCGTCCCTGCATTGCCATGGGCGTACCTGGCATTCAAGAGCGTCTGCAAGAGCGAATCAACCACCTCCAGACCCAGATTCAGGAACTCCAAGCCCTCGCTGCCGAACCCATGGAGGTTCCTTCCCTGGAGGAAGAATTTAACTCCTATTCCACAGGGGCGTTGTAAGCATTCAAACGTGGGCAATGGCGAGGGGGAGTGCTTGGTGCTGCCGGACTGAATCAGCCAATTCGTGCAACATCTGGGTGGTGGTAGCCAGATCCACACAGGCATCCGTGACACTTTGACCATAGACAAGGTGGTTGAGATCGGGCTTCAAAGACTGCTTACCCGCAACCAGATGACTCTCAACCATTACCCCCATCAGGTGTCGGGAGCCGCTGCGAATTTGAGCTGCTACGTCTCGGCACACTGAGATCTGACGGTTGTGGTCTTTCAGGGCATTGCCATGGCTACAATCCACCATCATCCGGGCATTACAACCGTGACGGGTCAGCTCTGCGGCGGCTTTTTCCACATGGGCGGCATCATAGTTCGGCCCTCCCTTGCCCCCCCGTAACACGAGGTGCGTGTCTGGATTGCCCGTTGTCGTAACAATACTGGCCAGTCCCTGGGCATTGATGCCCAGAAAACGGTGGGGTTGGCGGGCCGACAGCATGGCATTGATTGCGGAATCACAGTGCCCATCGGTACCATTCTTAAAGCCTACGGGCATCGATAGTCCAGAGGCCATCTCGCGGTGGGTTTGGCTTTCAGTGGTACGCGCCCCTATGGCTGTCCAGGAAACCACATCGGCAATGTACTGGGGAATAATGGGATCGAGTAATTCTGTGGCGGCTGGGAGTCCTAAAGCGGCCAGATCCAACAATAGTTTCCGGGCCAATCGCAGCCCTAGATTAATATCAAAACTTTCATCCAAGAGGGGATCGTTGATCAACCCCTTCCAGCCAATATTGGTGCGCGGTTTCTCAAAATAGACGCGCATGACAATTTCCAGGTGGTCAGCCAGTTCGGAACGCAACTGACACAGGTGCTGCCCATATTCGTAGGCAGCCTCAACATCATGGATCGAGCAGGGGCCAACCACCACCAATAACCGGGGATCTTCCCTATTCAGAATTGTCCGAATGCGATCGCGGGTGCCCCCGACCAGATCGGCAACGGCCTGAGTAATGGGAAGTTCTGTCTTAATGGTCATCGGAGCCAGCAGTGGTCGGGTCTCTACCACATGCAGATCGTTGGTCTTACGCATAGCCGCAAAAAAAACTCCTTGAGATGAACCTGCTAGAGCTACTGGGATACTACGTCTCCCTTCGTTATTGTAGGTTGACTTCGGAGGAGATCGTTGACTCCCCGCTGGGATTTACTTGGGTGCGGATTAACCGCTGTACACTCACTAACGCCCGATTTAACTCATAAATCCGCCGCTCAGGATGCTGCAAATAGGCTTGTTGCTCGTCACGAATCATCTGGACATCCTGCTTGACTAGGCCATCCAAGAGGTGTTGGGCTGCCCCAAACAGCCTATTTTTGAGGAAACGGCGAAACCATTTTGGTAGGTAAAGCAATTCTGGAAAGCGATTTAAGGAGGTGAAGTGAATCAGATACCCTCGGGTCTGGGTTTCATGCACAGGACAAAATAGACAATAAATCTTAAAGTCTTGACCGAGGGTTGCCATCCAATGGGGGTAGACATAGCTAACATCCAGGGGTTCAGGATGCAACTGCCGCAAGGCTGGGATAAACAGTTGCGCCACCGACCACATTCGATCGATGCGATAGTAGCTCTGGGCTTGATAGTGGGCATCGACACGGGTGCTAGACTCCTCCAGGCTCTCTAGGGTCGCCTCAGCCCAGGCTTGAAACTCCTGGTGAAGATGCCCATGGTGCATGTCCATGAGATTCTCAATCAAGTAAGAGAAATGCCCTGGACAATCAATGGATGACACCGTGGCAATGTAGTTTAAATCCTCCCACTCGGGCATCCCCAGGGGAGAGCACTGTTCCGCCAGGGCGGGTTCTCCAGGGAATACCCAGATGAAACCATCCTGCTCCCGAACGGGGTATCTCCGGAGGCGGCAGGTTGGCAATTTTTGATGCTCGGCCAAATGGGGCACCCAGCTGCACCGTCCCGTTGCATCAAATCGCCAACCGTGATAGGCACACTCCAGCTGATCCCCGGCGACGATGCCATGACTCATTCTCACCAGCCGATGGGGACAGCAGTCTTCCAGGGCATGAATGTGACCCTGGGTATCGCGAAACAGCACAATGGGCTGATGCCAAAGGGTCAGTCCCAGGGGTTGGGCCTGCACCTCAAAGCTGCGAGCCAACACATACCAATGATTGAGGTTGATCCCCTGTCGGCGTATGTTGTGACTGGATGTGACCTGAGACAGTGTCGGGTCATTCTTGGGGGCAGAGGTGCCGTCGCGCTTGGAATCTGGGGAAAAGACAGCCGGGTCCATTGCACTCATGCTCACCTAGGTTTCACGGGGGGCAATAAAGGACAGCACGCCCTCTGGATTTACCGAATAGAGGGGACGACGTTGTAAACTTTCCTGTTGCAGGATGGTATTGGCGGCCAATAACCCACTACTGATGGCCCGTTCCATCAAACCACAGGGGAAGGGCAGTTTTTACCCAATCCCCGGCAAAGAGCAGATTAGCGGCTGGGGTTCCGGTTTCGGGGCGATTGGCGTGACTGTTAGGGGGGAAACCAGAAAAATTCTTTTGATTGACCAGTTCTCGATGCAGCAGGGTTGCCGATTGCAGTTGGGGTACCACCTGGTATAGCTCCGCCTCAAAGGTGGTCAAGAGGGCTTCTTGTGTGGGGAATTCTTTTTCTTTGTAACAGTAGGCATGGAGTTCCACCACACTGCCCCCCGTTTTCTCCGCCCAGGCGATGTATTCATCCTGGATGCGATGGTACAGGGTAATGCTATCGGTGAGGCGATAGCCCGACAAGGAGGTAAAGTTACTGTGTTCCCAGGGAAAGTCTTGATCAAACCAGAAGCGAGCTACAGCAAAGGGATCGGCGATCGCCAACCCTTGCACTTGCTGTTGAATCTGGGGATTCACCTCCCCCGTTGACAGACTCAACAAATGTTTCACCCCCGGCACATCTGTAGCAAATACATAGTAATCGGCCTGCAACGTCTCCCCAGGAGGGGTGGAGCTGTGAACCGACGAGGTGGTGTTGGTCACCAGTTGTACCTGATCCGCTTGCCGCTGGGCGACTTTCAATCGGGGTAAATTGCCCTTTGCCGGCCCCCGGATCACCCGTCCCTCGCGGTCGAAGACGGCACCATGACAGGGGCAATGAAATTCACCCGCCACCGTTTGCTGTACCGTACAACCCTGGTGGGTACAGGTAAGGGAAATAGCTTCCTGTCCATCCGGGGCGAGGGCAAATACTTGATCACTGGCCCCAAAATGTTCCAGGGGTTGATCCGTCAGCACAGCGCTTCGCTGCACCCAAAACGGCACCTCACTAACGGCATTTCCCTGCTGGTAGTGGATGGAGGCAATCTGTCCCTGACTCCAGGCAACCTGACTCACCGTTGCCTCGGTGACAATTCTGCCACCGTTACGAAGGATCGCCTCTGCAATCGGCTGCACTAAGCTCCGGCCCATATCCTGGCGAGTTCCCCGAAATGCCAGCCCTTCTGGATTTCCGAAGAAATAGAAGTGGAAAAATTGCATTAATTCTCCGACGCTCAGCACATCCGGGGCATTCAGACTTGACTTGGCAAAGGGCAGAAAATAGAGGTCAAACAGCCCCTGGGGGAACCCCTGCTGCACCCACTCGACCACCGAGAGGTGATCGAGCCGTTGGTAACTACTTTGGGCTTGAAAAGCAGTGATTTCTCGAAACACTTGCCAGTGTTCCTGCTTGGTCAGATTTAAACCCCACTTGAGACGATTGGGGGAGGATACGGTCAGATCGACAACATTCCAGGGAAAGGCTGAGTGGCTGGGGCGAAAGACTTCTGGATCGTACTTGGCATCTTTGTAGACAACGGCATAGGACTTCAAAGACTGAAAATTATTCTCAATCTCCAGTTCCGTTACCAGATTGTTGAGGTTGTAGTACTGGGGGAAAAACCCATGAAAGCCATGCTCCATCATCATGGTTTCACCGCCCACCTGAATGGGCCAGCTGGCAACTTTACCCCCGAGTTGGGGTGCCCGTTCTAGTAAGGTGACCTTGAAACCGCGTTGACTGAGTTCGTAAGCACAGGCCAGACCTGCCAAACCTGCCCCCACGACCACCACCTGGAGGGACTGATCTACCCGGCGGGGGAGATCCAAGGCATCGCTCTGGAACACATAGGGCTCTGGTTTAGAAAACCGGGAATACCCCAGGACTCCGGCGATCGTCCCGATGCCAAATAATTTGAGCGCTGCGCGGCGAGACAGAGGTTGCAGCAGCGATGAATTTGATAGTGGACTCATGGGCAGACAGCTAGATCCTCACACACACTTTGTCAGCAGCTTCGATCCTTAACACCTGGGCAAAACTGCTGGTATTTTACTCAACTCCGGTAAATTTTAGGCCCGTGACCGAGGTTGAAGTCTGAGAGATAAGATAATGGCAATCCTCATATTAAGCAACGCGAACCGTCGATGAAATACTGGCATGAGACCCTGGCCGTTGCCCAACGGATTCTCATTGAACTGATCCGGCGGCGGCGATCGCTGATCCTGTGGAGCATTTTCCCGATTTCGGTGCTGATGCTCAATGGGTACATTTTTGCCGAACGAGCCCAGATTTCTACGGCTGAAGCCTTTGCCAATGCAGCGCCAGCCACTCTGGTGGGGGCAGCACTGTTCTTCAGTTGCTTCGGGGGGGAGCGTGGCAACGGTGGTGGCTGAACGAGAGCAACGGACGCTGAAGCGGTTATTCCTCACCCCCCTGAGCGGGCTCTCTTACTTTCTGGGCATTTTTCTGGCCCATAGTTGTATTGGTCTGGGGCAGAGTCTCCTCGTCTACGGTGCAGCAAGCCTCTGGGGAGCAAGGTTCCACGGCTCAGTGCTGTTAGGCATCGTCATTGTCATCTTGAGTATTTTAGCTTATGTGGGGGTGGGGTTTATCTTGGGAACGCAACTGGCGCGCCGTACCGAAGATGTCAATGCGCTGGTAGCTGCGTTTGGCGTTCCCTTGCTGATTTTGGGAGGGGCGTTTGTCCCTGCTTTTTTGTTTCCCAAAGTCCTGTTGGATCTGGCACGGTTTAACCCCATCTATCATATGAATGAAGCCTTGCTGCAAGTCTCTGCTGATGGCCGGAGTCTGACAGAGATTGGTTACCACTTCTGGTTTTTGGTGTGGTTTACCTTGGCGATGGTGATCGCTGGCTGGCTGTCCTATCGGCGGATGCTCCGGGTGGAGCGGCGGCTGTAATGACGGTGACAAGTCCTCCCGACCATGGGTTAATGGACTTCAATCCTCCCTATTGGAGATGCCTCAACTCGTGCTAGAGATCGAACACCTCCACAAGACCTACGGCAAACAGCAGGTTCTCCAGGATTTAAATTTACACATCTGGCCGGGTGAAATCTATGGACTGCTGGGGCCTAATGGCGCTGGCAAGACCACAACGATTAATATTATTGGCAATCTCGTTCGCGCTGACCGGGGAATCGTGCGCATCGGGGGACGGCTCGTGTCTCAAAGTAGTAAGCGACTGATTGGGGTTTCTCCCCAAGAAAATTTAATTTACCGGGGGCTGAGTTGCCGCGAGAACCTCAATTTCTTTGCCAGTCTCTATGGTTTGCGGGGACGACAGCGATCGCGGCGAGTCTGGGCTTGCCTGGAAGCAGTTAGCCTCAGGTCTAGGGCAAACACTTTGGCAGAAACCCTCAGTGGCGGCATGCAACGCCGGTTAAGTATGGCGATCTCCATGATTCACCAACCCAAGTTGCTGATCTTAGACGAGCCTACTACAGGTCTGGATATTGAAGCTCGCTATGAAATCTGGCACCTGATTCGAGAGCTTCAGCATCAGGGTATTACGGTGTTACTGACCACCCATTTATTAGAAGAAGCCGAACGTCTGTGCGATCGCATCGGCATTCTCAAGGAAGGTCGAATCTTGGCAGAGGGAACCCTCTCAGAACTCTGTCAGTGGGTGCCTGCCGCAGAAGTTGTTACCATTCAAACCACCGATGAAGCTGCGGCGATCGCACGGGCTCAAACCTACGGCTTTACCCACCGCTACTATGGCGGTGACCTTTGCTTCTGGCTGCCCTCCGTTCTAGAGCTGCGAGAAATTCTCCAGTGTTTTGACGGCATTCCCCTGGTTTCGATCTCCCGGCAGCCGGTGCGTCTAGAGCATATTTATGTGGAAGTCACCCACAGCCCTCCGATACAACCTGGGCAGATCCGTGGAGCAATATTGCCTGGGACTGCTCCCAACCTACCAACTAGACTTGACAACCCCAGGAAGTAACCCTTCGTGAGCCATTTCTCGGATGACATTGCGAGACAGGCCGAAGTCGCGATAGAAGCCTCTGGGACGACCCGTGGCCCAACAGCGATTGCGATGGCGAGTAGGAGCACTGTTGCGGGGGAGTTGTTGCAGTTTACGGTGAATCAGAATTTTCTCAGTTTGGGTGGTTGCTTGAGCGAACTGTTCTTTCAGTTCTTGACGCTTGTCAGCATATTTTTCTGCAAGGCGCTCACGATTTTTTTTCCCGCTCAATCATGCTCTTTTTAGCCATGTAACCAAATCCGGAGTGAAGACAGCGTTTTCCATTGTAGCGGATTTTATGAAATACTTGGCTAACGCGGATAGCTTGACGAGGGTTTACAGGAACGAGCTTTAAGCGACGTGAGTCGTAGGCGAACAACTATCTAGTCCTTTGTGTGTCGATATAGCGGCGGATCGTATCGCCTGAAACATTGCCAGCGGTTGAGACCGCCAGTTCAAATCTGAAGTGCATCAGCAACAACTGTGAAACTTACTACCCCTCAACCCTAACGTCCCCCATGACTGACGATCATTCCGTGAGGATCAAAATTCAGCGACTCAACCCGGAGGCCAAACTGCCCCAGTATGCCCATCCCGGTGACTCCGGCGCAGATTTAGTAGCGGTAACTGAATGCACGATCCAACCGATGCAGTGGTTGGCGGTGCCCACGGGGATCGCCGCCGAGGTGCCCCCTGGATTTGAATTACAGGTACGCCCCCGCAGTGGCTGGGCGCTGAAACAGGGGGTGACAGTGTTGAATTCTCCTGGGACGGTGGATGCAGGGTATCGGGGTGAAATCAAGGTGATTTTGCTCAACCTAGGTTCAGAAGCCGTTGCGATCGCCAGGGGGCAAAAAATTGCTCAGATGGTAGTGGCACCAGTGGTCTGGGGTCAATTTGAAGAAGTGGATCACCTCACCCCATCTCAACGGGGCAGTGGGGGGTTTGGGTCTACGGGCCTCACCTCGGTCGAGGACGACATGGGGAACCCGCAGTCCTGATCGCCTGGGATCAAGCTTTGTTGTAGTTCACGGGATGCAGTCGCGCGATATGAAAGAGGCACAGGAGCCGTCACTAACTGATCAAGAGGGCAATTTGCTCCAGCCTTTTGTGACCAATGTCGATCGCCCCGTGTTTGGCCTGCGAAATCTACCAGAAGTGGTCAAAGGTGCCCTCTTCTCCCGCTATAGCCGCAGTGACAAGGGATTGCGCCGCATTTTGCTGGATGAATTTATCCAGGCTCCAGAGGCTGAATTTGCCCGAATTGTTGGGGAGTCTACGAACCATCACACCGATCAATTCGTCGCGATTCACCAGGCCGAAGCCTTTTACGATCGGGTGTTAATTGGTTATGGCGATGATTCGGTGGCCGAATTGGGGGGGGGCGCATCTTGCCTGTGAAGGCATTAGTAATATTGCCGCCAAGGCGCTGGAGGATAGCCGCTTAGGAATTTCTCCCCTGGAGAAGTCAACCCGGTACGTGCCATTCAATCGTAAACTCAATGGCCGCTATCGCTACTACCGGGAACCCGCGATCATGGCCTCTCCCCATGCCACCGCCTACGAGACCACCCTGGATCATTTATTTGACACCTACACGGCATTGATTGACCCCTTGCTGGGTTGGATCAAAAGGGTGACACCCCAAGATCCAAGCACTTCGGAGCGCGCTTACAACAGTGCCACTCGCGCCAAGGCGCTGGATCTGCTGCGGGGGTTACTGCCCATGGCAACCCTGACGAATGTCGGTTTGTTTGGTAATGGACGTGCCTTTGAATATCTGCTGGTGAAGTTGGCCGCCTCACCCCATGGCGAGGTTCGTACCCTGGGCGGGGCGATGCAACAGGAGTTAGACCAAATGATTCCTTCCTTCGTCAAGCGGGCAAAAACGGAGCGGGGGCAGAACTATGCCCGTTATTTATCAACCAATCGCGATCGCAGCCAACACCTGGCCCAACAGTTATGCGGGCAGCAACAACCCGCCTCCCCCGTGACGGTGCAACTCGTGGAATCCGATCCGGCAGCCGAAGCCAAGGTGGTGGCAGCAATTCTTTACCCCCATACCGATTTGACCTTGGAGCAGCTGCAAACCATTGTCACCGAGCTGTCGAGTGGGGAGAAAGAGGCGATTATTCAGACCTACATCGGCGATCGCGGTTCCCGATTTGATCGTCCGGGTCGCGCCTTTGAAGAAACCTATTACACCTTTGATATCCTGGCGGATCTGGGAGCTTATCGGGATTTACATCGACATCGGGTGCTTACCCAGGAACGCCAGCCTTACACCGTCAACCATGGGTATGTGGTTCCCCCCGAGCTCG
This sequence comes from Neosynechococcus sphagnicola sy1, assembly GCF_000775285.1. Lineage (NCBI taxonomy): Bacteria > Bacillati > Cyanobacteriota > Cyanophyceae > Neosynechococcales > Neosynechococcaceae > Neosynechococcus > Neosynechococcus sphagnicola. Next base: position 95,137 of record NZ_JJML01000029.1, read on the forward strand.
TTGCGGCGAATCTGGCCGACCCTTACCACCAGGCATTGGTCGCCGCTGCTGAAACCTTTACGCAGATTCACCCAGACCTGCCCACCGCCGCCCAATATGGGGTGCCCTTCGCCTATCGGGTGCGCTGGCGGATGAAGTTAAATCTGCGGGAGGTTTACCATTTTGTGGAACTCCGCAGTGGGCGGCAGGGGCATGCCTCCTACCGGGAAATTGCCCAGGAAATGTATCGGCAAATCCAACAGGTTCATCCCACCTTAGTGGCCCAGATGCACTATGTCGATCTCCATGACTATGACCTGGAGCGTCTGGCCGCAGAGCAACGCCTGGATACCAGGTTGCAGCAGCGAGATCCCATCGAGCCTCACGGTTAATTCTCAACCCGATGTAAGGCCGTAAGTTTCGGATCAATAATCTTCTGTCCTACCCCGGCAAACTTGATCGCCAGACAGAGTTTATCGCCGCTGCCAAAAATGTGGGTTACCTGTCCGGCTCCAAAGCTATCGTGAACCAGGCGATCGCCCACAGTCCAGATTTGTCGTGAGGTGGGGAGGCGACGGCTGGGACGCGGGCTAGAGGATGGAGAGGGACGTTGAGCCGGGGTAGCCGCCCGCGATCCCCCTTTGAAAACGGCACGGGGGACATTACTCTCCACTAAATCTCTGGGCAACTCTTGCAAAAACTGGGAAGGAATGGCGGCTTCTCGGGAACCCCAGAGCCGTCGTTCCTGGGCATGGGTAATAAACAGCCGTTCCTGGGCACGGGTAATGCCGACATAACAGAGGCGACGTTCTTCTTCCAGGGCTGCGGGATCTTGCAAAGAGCGATAGTTAGGGAATAGCCCCTGTTCCATGCCTACGAGAAAAACCACGGGGAATTCTAACCCCTTTGATGAGTGCAGGGTCATTAATGAAACCCGCGCTTCACCCTCCTGCAAACTATCGAGATCAGAGGCGAGGGTGGCACTGGCGAGGAAGGTTAGTAGCGTCGCATCTTCATGCTCTTCTTCAAATTGCAGCACCGCATTGTAGAGTTCCAGGACGTTTTGCAGCCGATCCTCAGACTCTTCAGTGCCCTGAGCTTTTAAATCGGCAACATAGCCTGTGTCTTCCATCATCCCCCGGACAATTTCAGAGGCCGCAGCAGTGGCGATCTGCCCCTGCCACTTCAGGAGCAATTGGACAAAACTCATCACCCCTTTAGCGGAACGTCCTGCCAAGGTTTTCACCGAGGTTTCATCCAGTAAAATTTCCCACAGCGGCACCCCCAGTTGTTGGGCCGCACCCACCAGTGCCTCAATCGTAGTTTTGCCAATCCCCCGTCGAGGAGTGTTAATCACGCGCAAGAGACTGACCGTATCCGCCGGATTGGCGATCGCCCGCACATAGGCAATGGCATCTTTAATTTCTTTGCGGTCATAGAATCGCAGTCCCCCGACAATGCTGTAGGGAATGCTCCATTGCACCAGGCTTTCTTCCAAGGCTCGGGATTGGGCATTGGTGCGGTAAAGAATGGCAAAACTACCCCAATGAATCGCTTCGGGATACTGTTGCACCAGCTTCCGCATTTGGTCAACGACAAAGTTAGCTTCGTCGAGTTCATGATCGGCGCGATAGCAAAAAATTGCCTCTCCCGAACCCCGCGTTGCTCTGAGGATCTTATCTATCCGTTGGGTATTATTTTCAATTAGGTGATTGGCAACCTGAAGAATGTTTTCTGTTGAGCGATAATTTTCTTCCAGCTTCACCATGGTGCGGGTATCGTCGTCCGCAAGACCGTCCCCAAAGTCAGATTGAAACCCCATCAAGATCGTAAAGTCAGCAGCTCGGAAGGAGTAAATCGATTGATCGGCATCGCCGACCACAAAGATGGAACGGTGCTGCCAGTCTTCAAACGCATCCGTTTCCACGCCGTTGGTGGTCAACAACCGAATCAGATCGTATTGGGTACGGTTTGTATCCTGATACTCATCGACTAAAATATGACGGAAACGACGATGCCAGTAATCCAGCACCAGCTGATTTTGCTGAAATAACTGTACCGGCACCCAGATCAGATCATCAAAGTCGAGGGCGTTATTGGCGGCCAGCGCTTCCTGGTAACGGGAATAGACATCGGCAATTACCCGTCCGCGAAAATTGGGCTGGTTCTGCTCAAAGACTTGCGGTGTCTCGCCTTTATTTTTGGCTCCGCTGATGGCATAGCGAACACTTTTAGGATCAAACTTTTTATCGTCGAGATTTAATTGATTAACGACAATATCTTTAATCAAGCTTTGAACATCTGGTTCATCAAAGATGGAAAAGTTTTGCTTCCAGGTACGTCCCTTTTCATCTTGAAATTTTTCGATATCAAACCGGAGAATCCGAGAACAGAGAGCGTGAAAGGTGCCAATCCACAGGGGTTTCGTAATCGTTTTATAGACCTGCGATCGCAATCGCGTTTGTTCACTAAGGGACAGGGACTCTAAGGACTGACCTTGGGATCGCAGGGACTCCTGTTCAGCAAACAGTTTTTCAATCCGCTCCTTCATTTCCCGTGCCGCTTTATTGGTAAACGTCACCGCCAGGATATTTTCAGGGTCAACGCGGTGGGTGAGTACCAGATTGGCAATCCGATAGGTTAAGGCTCTGGTTTTGCCAGAACCCGCTCCCGCGATCACCAGCAAAGGGCCACAGAAATGCTCCACAGCCTGCCGCTGAGATGGATTGAGGTGATTTAGGAAATCGGTTGGAGGAGGATTCATATCACGATGGGTCAAAAATCTCTAGGACAGAACTTGCGCAGAACCTAGTGTAATAGTGTACAGAACCTGGCTTTAACCACTATATGGAGTGCTTGATAGCTCAGAAGCCACGTGTTTTGCCTACGTCCTGGAGTTCCTGGATGGAGCAGTGATCGTTGATCCTTGCAATGCCCCGATGCAGCAGCCAGCAGTTCAGACACGTCTAGAACCATGGAGTCGCCAGTCTAGCATCCCCGACTCAGCTCAGCCATGCTCCCCAACAAGACTTTGCTCCTTATAGATGTAGCATAGACTCACCTTTGCAACTGGAATCGGATGGGCAACGATCGAGGGCGATCGCGTCAGCCAACTGCTATAATCGCTCCATTGTCTGGGGCTGTAGCTCAGATGGATAGAGCGATCGCCTCCTAAGCGATAGGTCGAGGGTTCGAATCCCGCCAGTCCCGTTCACTAGGTGGACATCCCCCCAGGACGAACATGAGAACTGTCTGTAATGCCATCTCCTATCCCCTCGCCCATTCAAGCGTGAATATGTCCACCCTAAAATCTAGCTTCTAGGAAGGCTAGCCAGAGTTCATGTAGGTGTTCGGGACTCTCCGACCAGTTTCCGCTCAGGAAGATCGAGTCACGGGACTGGAGCAACCATTTCTAACCGTTTCCAGGAAAGAGCATTAGTTATGGCATCCAGATGCCAGCGTAGAAAGTGGGCGGGTTGCCCCACCGCTAGACCAGCTTGTCCCATCGCCCGTCTCGGGGCCTGAGTTGCCAGGGCGATCGCCCGCTCAACCCCACAGATTCCCCATCCCACAAGGTTCTGCACCCCAACCAAGAGGGGCAATGTCGTACCCGCTAGTGTGCCGTCGGGTAGTCGAGCCGTTCCCTGCTTCACCTCAATTTGGCGACTGTCCCAGGGATAAATCCCATCCGGCAGTCCTAGGGGAGCGAGGGCATCACTCACAAGGAACAGACCCTGGTCAGAGGCGTTGGCTCGGAGTAAGAGATCGATCATCATCGGCGTCACATGCTGACCATCGGCAATCAAACCACAACTAATCTCTGGATCCAGAATCGCCGCCCCCAACAGCCCAGGTTCTCGATGATGCAAGGGTGGCATAGCATTAAAACAATGGGTCACCATCGAAGCTCCCAGTTGAAAGGCTTGATTTGCCTGGGCAGCCGTGGCTTGAGAATGTCCGAGACTGACAATCATTCCCTGAGATCGCAGCTGGGGAATCACCGTGCCTGTCGGGTCTAGCTCCGGTGCCAGGGTGATGATCTTGACGATGGCAGCGTTGGTTCCCAGAACAGCCTGCACGGTTTCTAAAGTCAGTGGCAGTAAATACTCCGGTGGATGGGCCCCCCGCCTCTCAGGATTGAGGCAAGGGCCTTCCAGATGAACCCCTAAGATTTGGGCCATACCAGCCATGGGGGGTTGGTTGACCAGAGGGGCAATCACCGCTAATGCCTGATGGATTTTCTCAAGGGATGTCGTCACCAGGGTGGGTAAGAAGGCATCAATCCCATGGTGCCAAAGAAATCGGCAAATTTCCGGTAGTTTTTCCCCAGTCATTGCCGTCAGATCAGGAAAGGCCAGTCCCAAGGCTCCATTAATTTGTAGATCCAACCCCCCCCAGGGAAATCCAATCTCCCCCAACATCCAAGGTGGGAGACGGGATCTGGGTTACCGCTGACATCGGCGAGATCGCCTGAATCAATCCTTGATCATTGATCAGAATCTGGTGTAACCCATTGCTTCCAGGTAGCTTGGCGTTGACCAGGTTGAGGGGATACAACGGGGGTTGAGAGGCTAGGTCACCCATGTCAAATTCCCTGAGTATTCGTTGTTTTGTGGCAACCACCCATGCTTCTTGCGTCGGAGTACCCTTGCTGATACCAGGCTTCTAAAGCCAGTCGATGAATTTCCCGCCAGGGTTGGTGATGCTGTCGTGCCAGTCTGGCACAGTCTTCGTACTCAGGCTGCACGTTGGTGATGGTCTCCGACCAGCCTTCGGCCATCGCATCCGTAGCAATGCCAGCAAGTTTTAATCCCAACCTTACCATAGGCCGTTTCTACGGTTTGGATCGAGCGCTGGAGTACCCTTCGCTGTTGCAGCGATCGCCGGATTCCCAGGGTGCTCGTCTCTTGAAACAGCACGGTTTCACAAGCAGTAATCTGCTCCGGTGGACAGATCACCGTCAGCAACACCCCCATGCGAGACTTCTTCATGGCGATCGCCTGGGAAAACACATCCACCGCTCCCGCCGCGAACAAATGCTCACAGGCATAGGCGATCGCTTGGGGAGACAGATCATCAATCTGAGTGGCTAAGACCGCTATGGTTTCCGTGTCGGGAGCGAGGGTTGCCGAACCCTCACAGGGGTTACCAATCCAAAGCCGCAGGATATTTGGCAGCGATAGAGAATGGGAACCAGCTCCCAAGCCCAGGGTTTGCAGCGCCATCCCTGGGGGAGAGCCAAAGCTGATTGCTAACGTGGTCGCGATCGCCGCCCCCGTAGGGGTGACCAATTCCCTGGCAATCCCATTGCTATAAACTGGCACCTGGCGCATCTCCCAGAGCTTCAGCACCGCCGGAGTGGGCACTGGCAGTTGCCCGTGGGCTGCTTTCACCGTGCCGCCCCCCGTAGGCAAGGCGGAGCAGTAAATTTGATCGATCCCCAACCAATCCAGACCCAGACAGGTACCGACAATATCTACAATGGCATCGGTTGCCCCGACTTCATGGAAGTGGACTTTTTCCGGCGCAATCCCATGCACCGCCCCCTCCGCCGCTGCGAGTTGGTCAAAAACCTCCAGACTCCAAGCTTCAGCCCGAGGAGGTAAGTGAGCCCGCCGGATGATCGCGGCAATTTCTGGCAGGTGTCGGGCATGGGGCAGAGGGGAATCATGTACCGCTCCCAAGTGATCCGCGTGATCCGCCCCTGGGGTCAGATCAACATGAACCTTGGTGGCTTCCTGCCCATTCCGATGCACTCGCTCTGCCCAGAGATGATACTCGTCCGTGATCCCCAGGGAGCTGAGTTGTGCAATCAGGTATTCTAAGGGTACTCCCGCGTGAACCAGTGCCCCCAGACACATGTCGCCGGCAATCCCAGTTGGACACTCAAAATAGGCTAGCTTGGTCATAATTCGGATTGTCAGGTTTTTTCAGGTACTGCCGCATCTCGGCACCTAACCTACATCCTATTGCCCCCATGGCGAAGATTTACACGATTCATCCAGAAACTCCCCAGACCCGCACCCTGGAGCAGATTACAGCTGCATTAAAGGATGGAGCTGTGATGCTCTATCCTACGGATACGGTCTATGCCATTGGTTGTGATCTCAACGCCAAGTCAGCGATCACTCGGGTGCGGCAGATTAAGCAATTAGCCAACGACAAGCCCCTAACGTTTCTCTGTCCGTCCCTGTCCGATATTGCCAGCTATGCCATCGTTAGTAATACGGCCTATCGGATCATGAAACACCTGATTCCGGGACCCTACACTTTCCTACTCCCAACCACCAAATTGGTGCCCAAGTTAGTGATGAACCCCAAACGCAAAACCACCGGGATTCGGGTTCCGGATCACCGAGTTTGTCAAGGATTGATGCAGACCTTGGGAAACCCGATCATTTCGACTTCTGCCTACTTACCCACCGATGAAGATATGGCAGAGACTGCCATGCGACAAATTGAGCACCCGATCTCCGGTGCCGAACTGTTTGACCGCCTCGATAAGCTCGTAGATTTGATTATCGATGATGGTTCTGAACCCCAGATTCAGGTTTCCACAATTTTAGAGCTGACGACAGAAACTCCCCTGGTACTCCGGCGGGGATTGGGGTGGGAAGCCGTTGCTGACTGGGATACGGGGGGGGATGGGGATGAACAGCCTGCCTGAGGATGGACGGGTTGGCACTGATGCCAATCCCACCAAGGGTGAGGATGACTTTAAAGCCCTCCAAGAGCAGGGAGAGAAATATTACCTTCTTGGGGTTGCCTGTTGACCCTCAACCACAGAGCCTAAAGGATATACAGCAGCAGGAAGAGGACAATCCAGACCACATCGACAAAATGCCAATACAGTTCAGCTGCTTCAACGCCAAAGTGGTTGTCTTGGCTGTAGTGACCGGGTTGGAGCGATCGCCACAGCACCCCGACCATCAGCAGCAACCCAAATAAAACGTGGAGGCCGTGGAATCCTGTCAAAACATAGAAAGTACTGGCGTAGAGGTTCGTGGTCAGGCCAAATTCTAGGTGCATATACTCATACACCTGACCCGCCAAGAAAATCGACCCCCAGAAGGCAGGTGGCTGCGAACCAGTTACGCAACCCAGAAACCTGATTCTTCTTGATCGCCGTATCCGCTTGGTGAATCACAAAGCTACTGGAGATCAAAATCAGGGTGTTAATGCCGGGGAGCAGCAGTTCCCGTTCCGGTGTCCCTTCGGGGGGCCAAATGGGAGCCACTGCTCGAAAGGTTAGGTAGGCCGTAAACAGCCCCAGAAAAATCATGCTCTCTGCCACCAAAAACACCATCACCCCAAAGAGGCGGAAGTCATGGTGATGGCCAGCATGACCAGCCGTGGTTTCCTGAGTGTGAGGAAAATTCAGGGTGGAGCTGGATGAATCAACAGTTGGACTTTGCATGGACGTTACCTAGGGTGCAATCAGCATTAAGTGTGAGCAATTCCCCCGTCAACTAACAGCCCTTGGCTTAAACGGTGGAGGAACTGGTTGAGAGGGCTTCCTGCTCTGTGCCATCCATCGAGGAATTGTGATTGCGATGGAAGAGATCGACCCCATAATCATAGGCACCCACTGTAAGTACTGGATCCGCCTCAAAATTCTCAACGGGGGGTGGGGAACTGGTGGTCCACTCCAAGCTCAAGGCTCGCCAGGGATTATCGCCAGCAATAGGGCCGCGCATCCAACTCCAAACGGCATTGACAATAAAGGGCAGGGTGGAAACCGCCAGGATATAACTGCCGATGGTGCAGACCAGATTTAAGGTTGCAAATTGGGGATCATACTCTGCAACCCGGCGGGGCATTCCTGCCATGCCCAGCTTGTGCATGGGCATAAACGCTAGGTTAAAGCCAACAAGGGTGAGGGCAAAGTGAATTCTGCCCCAGGTCTCGTTCATCATCCGCCCCGTCATTTTAGGGAACCAATGATAGAACCCAGCATAGAGGCCAAACACACTACCGCCAAAGAGGACATAGTGCAGGTGGGCGACGATAAAGTAAGTGTCGTGGACATGGATATCGAAGGGAACGGAGGCAACCATGACCCCGCTAATGCCGCCGATCACAAACATGGAGACAAATCCCATCCCAAACAACAGTGCACTGTTGAGGCGTAACTTGCCCCCCCAAAGGGTGCCCAACCAGCTGAAAATTTTGATCCCTGTGGGCACGGCAATGATCATGGTCGTGATCATAAAAAACATGCGTAACCAGGGTGGCGTGCCGCTGGTAAACATGTGATGCGCCCAGACAATCGTTCCCAAAAAGCTGATGGCCAAACTAGAATAGGCGATCGCTTGATAACCAAAGATTGGCTTCCGGGCATGGGTCGGCAGAATTTCTGAAATCATCCCAAAAACCGGCAGAATCATAATGTAGACCGCCGGATGGGAATAAAACCAGAACATGTGCTGATACACTATCGGATCTACCCCCCCCTGTCGGGGTTGAAGAAGGCGGTTCCGGCCAATAGATCAAAGGACAACAGAATTAAAGACCCCCGCAAGCACCGGGGTGGAAATCAACACCATCAACGAAGTGGCCAGCATCGCCCAGCAGAACAAGGGCATCTGATTGAAGCCCATCCCAGGTAGCCGCATTTTGACAATGGTCACCAGGAAGTTGAGCGCCGCCAAAATGGAGGACGTTCCCAGCAACAGGACGCTGAGAATCCAAATCGCTTCCCCTGCCTTGCCATTCATCAGACTTAAGGGGGGATAGGATGTCCACCCCGAGCCAGGGGCTCCGACGAGGAAACTACTCATCAGCATCAAGCCTGCGGGGGGGATCATCCAGAAGGCAACGGCATTTAATTTAGGGAAGGCCATGTCTCTGGCACCAATCATCAACGGCACCAAGTAGTTACCGAACCCTCCAGTACCCGCAGGCACAATCCAAAGAAAAATCATCACCGTGGCATGGACAGTGAAGAGACTGTTGTAGACTTCACGACTGACAAAATCTACCTCAGGAGTTGCCAGTTCGGTACGAATGCCAGTGGCTAGTAATCCACCAATCAGGTAGAAAAAAAAGGTGGTGACTAAGTATTGAATCCCAATGACCTTATGGTCCGTACTAAAGGTGAAGAACTGCCACCAGGGGGTTGGGTGGGGCGGATGTAACTGCCCCGTGCCGATCTGGGGTTTGATCTCAAGTTGTGTCATAGAGAATTCTGTCTGCCGTTGGTGCCAACTACTGAATGCTGCTGATGAATGCTACTGAAGGCTGCTAACTGTGGAGATGAGGGCTGGGAGATCGATGACTGCTGGGAGTCGAGAGATACTGTAAAGATGAGGGTTGAATCCCTAGCTCGTCGGCGTAGGGAGCCAGAAAATCGCTAGGGGCTGAGGTTGCAGGTTGGAGGGCCACGGTCTGATCCAGGGCTTCGCTGCTGGCGACCTGCTGACTTTGCATCCAGTCATTAAACCCATCAGGAGTTTCCACCAACACTTGAGTCTTCATCCCACCGTGGTAAGAACCGCATAATTCTGCACAAATCACGGGATAGCCACCGAGGCGAGTGGGCGTAAACCGTAACTGGGTCTCTCGCCCTGGAATCACATCTTGTTTGAGGCGAAATTGGGGCACCCAGAAGGCATGGATGACATCACTGGCGGAGAGATTCAGTTGCACCAGCCGCCCCACAGGCACATGGAGTTCTCCGGAAACCACCCCACTGTCGGGATAGTTAAAGATCCAAGCGAATTGCAACCCGGTGACATTCACCATCAAGGGCTGAGGTGCATCGGTCAGTGTCGTTTTCCTAGGCACTGCATCCATTGCAGGAGAGGTCTGGGCTAGCGCATCACTTAGGGGCAAGGGAGCTGCGATCGCGGCTCCTGAACCATGGGCAATCTCCTCGGTCGGAGCCTTGTGGTGGGACATGCCATGTCCCATCGGGTCAAGACCATTCCCCTGAGCCATGTAGACATCAAAACTGAACACCCCAATGGCGAGGACAATCACCGTGGGAATTGCTGTCCAGAGAATTTCTAGGGGGACATTACCATGGACAGGAGAGCCATCCGTCTCATCGCCCGCCCGACGACGAAACCGAATCGCTACCACAATTAAGGTGCCCTGCACCAGAATGAACAGACCAACGGCAATCACCATCATGGCGTTGAACAATTGATCGACCCGAAAGGCCTCTTGTGAAGCTTCAGTTGGCATCAGTCCATGATTTTGACCAACCCATAGGCTGACCAAGGTCAGCGTAATGCCAGCCAGCATTGTCAGAATTGAACTAGGAATTTTCACAGCTTCAGGGTTCCTGCCAAACTTTCAGAGGATGAAGACGCTGAGTTGCAACAGCAACGACACGCCAAAACGTCACCGTACTTTCCACTAGACCCTACCTACACCCTAAAGCAGGCAAACTCCAAGGAGCATGGGAATTCACCATTCTTAGTCATTTCTTTGGGATCGAAATTGGCTTCGGGGTGGCAGCTACTGCGGCCTTCGATACCCAGTATCGCTGAGAATTACCTATCCTTATCATTGAATCAGAGCTAAACCATGCTGATGTTAACAAATTTGAATTTTGTTATAAAAGCAACAATTTTCTTGGAAACTGCTTCAAAAACAAAGAAATTCCAAAGGTTTTCGACTCTGGGAATGACTTGACTAAAGTAGATTCTAGAATTTAATCCTGAAGCCATGGCTTCCCAATTGACTGCTGAGCTTCTCCTCTGTCCTGAATCCAATTTCATCGCTCACCATGAACCTTGATGTTACCTCCTTGGTAGACACCTTCCCAGAAGCAAGTAAACTGTCTCAGCCACTGGTACAGAAGCGATTGCGGTACTTTGTTTGGATCATGGCGGCTGCCACCCTGTTTCTGATGGCGTTGGGCAGTGCCACTCGGGTGATGAACGCCGGACTTTCCTGCCCCGACTGGCCGCTGTGCTATGGTCAACTTCTACCCCAGCAGCAGATGAATCTTCAGGTCTTCCTGGAGTGGTTTCACCGCCTGATTGCATCGAGTATGGGATTTCTGGCGATCGCCCTGTTTGGAGTGTCTTGGTGGCAGCGACAACAACTTCCACGGTGGCTCCCTGGTGCAAGCTCCTTAGTCCTGGGTCTGGTGGTATTCCAGGGAATTTTGGGAGGATTGACCGTCACAGAACTGCTGCGGTTTGACATTGTGACGGCCCATTTGGGCACTGGGTTACTGTTCTTTGTCACCCTGGTTGCGATCGCGGCCTCCCTGACGCCTTATCAAGGAATGGGTACTGTGGGCAAATTGCCCTGGATTAGCCTCAGTGCCGCCGCCCTGGTGTATCTGCAAAGCCTGCTCGGGGGCTTAGTGGCCTCTCAATGGGCCTTACATCAATGCTTGAATGCTTCTCAACTCTGCCAAATCATGAATAGCCACATTCTAGGGGTGGTTCCGGCCAGTCTGGCCATATTGTTTTTGGGGGTCTCGGTTTGGCGGACACCCGCACTGCACCCCTTGCTGCGCACCCTGGCGAATTTGGTGAGTTTGCTGTTGCTATCACAAATTACCTTGGGAGTTGCTACCTTCCGACTCCATCTGCAAGTTGAACCATTAACCGTCGCTCACCAGTTTGTTGGTGCCGCATTGCTGGGAACCTTGACCGTGTTCTCAGTGATGGCGCTCCGAGATATGACTCCAGACTGTGACGAGTCATTACTGAGCCAGGAGCCATAGTCATTGTTATTCAGCATCAGTGGTTCCTGCGTTGGGGATTTTCAGCGCCCCAGAGACCGATTTCAACCTGACTCCACCCTTTGACTTTATCTTCAGGACTGAATCTCCATGCAAGAAACGATTGGGACTCCGATCCAGCGACATCATCAGAATTTCCTCCAGGTCATTCAGAGCTACTATCAACTCACCAAACCCCGGATTATTCTGTTGCTGCTGATCACTACGGCGGGGGGGATGTGGGTTGCGGCGCAGGGGCAGATAAATCCAGCCTTATTGTTGGTAACTTTGACCGGAGGCGCTTTAGCGGCGGCCTCTGCCAATACCATTAATTGTCTCTACGACCGGGATATTGACTTCATTATGGAGCGTACCCGTCACCGCCCTTTACCCTCCGGACGGGTGCAACCCCTGGATGCGCTGCTGTTCGCCATTGCCCTTGCGGGAGCCTCTTTCGCCCTACTCACCACCGGCGCCAATCTTCTGAGCGCCTGTCTGGCCTTTTCGGGGATTGTCTTCTATGTCGGCATCTATACCCATCTGCTGAAGCGTCACAGTACGCTCAATATTGTGATTGGAGGAGCCGCAGGGGCGATTCCTCCCCTGGTTGGCTGGGCCGCGGTCACCGGAGAGCTAAGCTGGGCGGCTTGGATTTTGTTCGCCATTATTTTCCTCTGGACGCCCCCTCACTTTTGGGCGTTGGCGATCATGATCCGGGATGACTATGCCCAGGTGGGGGTGCCGATGCTGCCTGTCGTAGTGGGAGATGCACCCACCACCCGCCAAAGTTTTTTACTATACTTTGGTGCTCCTGCCCGTTACCCTGTTGCTGACCTACCCCCTCCACTCCTTGGGAGCCGTCTATGCAATGGTGGCCGTGCTCTTGGGCAGTTGGTTTATCTACCAAGCCTGGAGGTTGATGCAGGATCCCAGCGATCGCCACCTGGCCCGATCGGTGTTTAAGTTTTCAATTCTCTACCTGATGTTGCTCTGTGCCGGCATGGCCGTGGACACCCTCCCCGCCGTCCACGGGCTGACGGCAAGCCTGACGGATCATTTACAGATGCTCGTCAGTGCGCTGCCAATTTCGGGGAGTTTTACGCCTTAGAATCCCTACCCCTTAGAATAGGCTGGTATAGATTTGTTTCTAATCCCATGCCTCCGGCCGTCTTCATTCAAGGTCTCCGCAAATCCTATGGCTTGGTAGCCGCCCTGGGAGATGTCTCGTTTCAAGTGCAACCGGGTGAAATTTTCGGCTTACTTGGCCCCAATGGTGCGGGTAAGACCACAACCCTACGGATTCTCTGTGGCCTCAGCACCCCCGATCACGGAGACGTTGAGGTTGCGGGAATTTCTGTGATCCACAATCCCAGGGCTGCCCGACAACACCTAGGCTATGTAGCACAAGAGGTTGCCATTGATAAGGTGCTCACAGGCCAGGAACTTCTAGAGTTACAGGCGGCTCTCTACCATCTACCGCGATCCCTAGCCAGGGAGCGGATTCAGACCATGGTGCAACTGCTGGGTCTGACGGAATGGGTCAACCAAAAGACCGGCACCTACTCGGGGGGGCTGCGGAAGCGTCTAGATTTGGCAGCCGGTCTGCTCCACCAACCTGATGTTTTAGTGCTCGATGAGCCAACCGTAGGTCTGGACATTGAAAGCCGCGTCGTGATCTGGGACTTTTTGCGCCAGCTCCGCGACCAGGGAACAACAGTGTTGCTCACCAGCCACTATTTAGAAGAAGTCGATGCCCTGGCCGATCGCGTGGCAATTATTGATCGGGGGATGGTGATTGCCCTTGGCACTCCTTCGGAACTGAAAGATCGGGTTGGGGGCGATCGCATTACCCTCCGTATTCGGGAGTTTACGTCCCTTGAGGAAGCTGAATCCGCCCGCCAAATGCTGGGGGCACTGCCCTTAGTGCAGGAAGTGATCATCAATCCTGCCCAAGGCAACTCCTTGAATCTGGTTGTGACCCCCCAGAGCGAGGCGCTATTAACCATTCAATCCGCTCTCCAAACTGCCGGATTGCCGATCTTTGGCGTGGCTCAATCTCGACCGAGCTTAGATGATGTTTACTTGGCGGCAACCGGACGCACCCTACTAGATGCCGAAATCGCCGCCTCCAGTAGCCGCGATCCCAAAGCCGAGCGCAAACAGAATATGCGCTAATAAGGGGTACCTGCTTCAGGGAAGGATCTCGGCAGAGACTTCGGGGAGCAGTGCTTGATCGTTTAAGAACCCATCGGTTCAAGTTGTCGCTACCGTCACCCAGTCGGGTCATTTTCCTAATTTCTAAAAAGGAGGATCTACGATGAGCCCTACTACCACACCTCAACCTGCGGTCACCTCCTCCCAAGCAAGGGATAAGAGTCTGGCAAGTGCTCGACAGATGTCCGCCCCTCGCAGCCAAGTCGGCGATTTTGTTCAAGAGACGATCGCCCTGACGCGACGATTGTTTATCCAGTTACAGCGTCGCCCGTCCACCTTAATTGCTGGCATCATCCAACCCCTGATGTGGCTAGTCTTGTTTGGAGCCTTGTTCCAGAACGCTCCACCAGGATTGTTTGGGGACAGTCAAAACTACGGGCAATTTCTCGGTGCTGGGGTGTTGGTGTTCACCGCCTTTGGGGGAGCCTTGAATGCTGGCTTACCTGTGATGTTTGATCGAGAATTTGGGTTTCTGAATCGCCTCCTAGTGGCTCCCCTTGCTTCTCGCTTCTCGATTGTGCTGGCTTCCGCCATTTTTATTGCCACCCTCAGTTTGCTGCAATCGGCGGCAATTGTGGTCACTGGGGCATTTTTGGGGGCAGGCTTACCCGATTTAGTCGGCCTTGGGGTGGTGATAGCAGTGGTGCTATTGCTGGTTTTAGGTGTCACGGCTTTGAGTTTGGGGTTGGCCTTTGCCCTCCCTGGGCATATTGAATTAATTGCTGTGATTTTTGTCACCAATCTGCCGCTGCTGTTTGCCAGCACCGCCCTAGCTCCCCTCTCCTTTATGCCCCACTGGTTGCAGGTGGTGGCGACCTTAAATCCCTTGAGTTACGCCATTGAAGCCATTCGTTTCCTCTATATTCACAGCGACTGGTCCCTGGGAAGTGTCGTGATGCAGTCTCCTTGGGGTGCCATCACCATGGGAGGGGCATTGCTGGTGCTTTTGGTTTTTGACGCGATCGCCCTAGTGGGAATTCAGCCGTTGCTCCAACGCCGCCTGTCTTAACCGTTCGTCAAAGCGCTGAAGTCGCAGCTCCAGACAAAGTTGACTATTTTTAACAAAAGTCTGAGTTTGGGGAGCCCATAGAAGAGCCCTCTCCCCTGAAAACTGATCCCCGGCCACCTCGTCGGGGATTTTTAGTGGCTAACGGGGTCAAAGCTGGGGGTGATGCCCTGAAAAGACCGTTCCCATCAATAGATTCCATAGATTCGAATTTATTTTTATTGTTCCTTATTTTATATAGATAAAACTTAAAAATTATTGTGTAGTATTTAAGACTTTTAGAGAGAATTAGTCAGGATTAAAGGAAAAATATAAGCTTATAGATTTATTTAAGTCTGTTTTCTTATTGAAATCATATTTCCTGACCCTTCCCTTCCATCGACAGACATTGCAGAATAGGGCATGGGCAGCCAGCAGCAACGATCAACCCAGACTTGCAAGACTCAGCCCTGAATTCAATCCCCTGTTTTTATCCCTACCTTATTTAGGAGAGCCAACCCGTGAAACTTGCAGTTTATGGAAAAGGTGGCATCGGTAAATCGACAACGAGTTGTAATATTTCCGTTGCGCTAGCACGACGGGGCAAGAAAGTGCTGCAAATTGGCTGTGACCCCAAACACGACAGCACCTTCACCCTGACTGGCTTTCTGATTCCAACCATCATCGATACGCTGCAAGCCAAGGACTACCACTATGAGGATGTCTGGGCTGAGGACGTGATTTACAAAGGGTACGGTGGTGTCGATTGTGTCGAAGCGGGCGGCCCTCCGGCAGGTGCGGGGTGCGGCGGCTATGTTGTCGGTGAAACCGTCAAGCTCCTGAAGGAACTGAATGCGTTTGATGAGTACGATGTCATCCTCTTTGATGTTTTGGGTGATGTGGTTTGTGGTGGGTTTGCTGCCCCCCTCAACTACGCAGACTACTGCATGATCGTTACAGACAATGGCTTTGATGCCCTCTTTGCTGCGAACCGCATTGCCGCTTCTGTGCGGGAAAAAGCCCGGACGCATCCGCTGCGTCTCGCGGGACTAATTGGCAACCGCACCTCTAAGCGGGACTTGATCGACAAGTATATTGAATCGGTGCCGATGCCGGTTCTGGAGATATTGCCGCTGATCGAAGACATTCGCGTGTCCCGCGTCAAGGGTAAGACCCTCTTTGAGATGGCGGAAACCGACCCTTCTCTGACCTATGTTTGCGACTACTACCTGAACATTGCAGATCAGATTCTGGCCAGACCGGAAGGGGTGGTGCCCAATGATTCCCCCGACCGGGATTTGTTTGCCCTCTTGTCTGACTTCTATCTCAATCCGACCCAGCCGACCGCTCCGGCGGAAGAAGCAAGACTCGACCTGATGATGGTTTAAAAGGGAACGGCATGGTGATCCTTGGCAATTGGGGCAACTGTGAGGCGGTAAGCAGCGAGGTTGTTCTGGTGCCCAACCCTGAACAAGTCTGGGGTTGTGTTCTTAAGCGCTTGACTTATGACTCGGAGATTCGCCATGCTGCATTCGGATAGTTGCAGGCAGCATCACAACTCAAGAGGTTGGCCTGTAATAATTCGGCTGCACCCCTTTCAAAGCATTGAGGCATTGCGTGGACATTCAACGGCTTCGCCAATCTCTAAGGATTAAATGGTTGAATTACTACCGAGAGAATCGCCACTGGTTGGCACTGATGGGAGTGTGGGTTAACTGTGATGGGCAACGTCGTCCATCTTCTAGTTTTATCCTGGCCTCCCTCTCGGTTTTAGAACCTCAACTGACACAAATCTTGCCGCTGATTGTTGACCTGAACCATAACCCAGACCGGATTGTGCGAGTCCTGGGTCTGAATTTTAATCCAGAGATAGAGCTAGAGAAAGTCTCGGTTGATCGACTTGAGACGGACAAATCAGTCAGGTTCCTACCAGGTGGGGAGGCTCAAGCGGTGGCATTTAACAGTACCACCAGAGCCAGTAGCCTTTCTACAGCCATGGATGAGGCCTGCCGGGGTAGTCGCCAAGAAGCCACTGAAATTGTCCATGATCGCGAATAAACTGCTGATTCTACACCAGAGATTGAACTGAACTTGAGAGGGAGACCATGACATCTGTTGTTGATACTCAACCCCAGGCACTGACGTTCGAGTGTGAGACGGGAAACTACCACACCTTCTGCCCGATTAGCTGTGTTGCCTGGCTATACCAAAAGATTGAAGATAGCTTCTTCTTAGTTATTGGGACGAAAACCTGCGGTTATTTCTTACAAAATGCCATGGGGGTGATGATTTTTGCCGAACCCCGCTATGCCATGGCAGAGCTGGAAGAAGGGGACATTTCTGCCCAACTGAACGACTACGAAGAGCTGAAGCGGCTGTGTTTACAAATCAAGCGCGATCGCAACCCCAGCGTCATTGTGTGGATTGGAACCTGCACCACCGAAATCATCAAAATGGATTTGGAAGGTTTAGCTCCCAGATTGGAAGCTGAAATTGGGATTCCGGTCGTGGTTGCCCGTGCCAATGGCCTCGACTATGCCTTCACCCAAGGGGAAGATACCGTCCTTGCCGCCATGGTGCAGCGCTGCCCCGAGAAGACTCCGGTGGCCGAAACCGAGAGGGAAGAGCGCAATGCCATCTCCAAACTCCTCAACTTTGGTCGTCGTCACGAAGAGGTGAAAGCGGAAGAGTCTGAGTATGTGAATCATCCCCCCTTAGTTTTGTTTGGTTCCCTCCCTGACCCTGTGGTCACCCAACTAACCCTGGAACTGAAGAAACAAGGAATCAAAGTCTCTGGCTGGTTGCCATCGAAGCGCTACACCGAATTACCCGTCGTCGAAGAAGGCTATTACGTCATCGGGGTCAACCCCTTCCTATCTCGCACAGCCACGACCTTTATGCGTCGCCGGAAGTGCAAACTGATTGGCGCGCCATTCCCCATTGGCCCCGATGGCACCCGCGCCTGGATTGAAAAGATTTGCTCCGTATTTAACATTGAACCCAAGGGCTTAGATGAGCGGGAATCACAGATTTGGGAAAACTTAGAAGACTACCTGAAAATTATCCGGGGTAAGTCAGTCTTCTTCATGGGGGATAACTTACTGGAAATTTCCCTGGCTCGTTTCCTGATTCGTTGCGGCATGACCTGCCCAGAAATTGGCATCCCCTATATGGATAAGCGCTATCAGGCCGCTGAACTGACATTGCTGGAGCAAACCTGCCAAGAGATGGGAGTGCCCACTCCCCGGATCGTTGAAAAGCCTGACAACTACAATCAAATCCAGCGCATCCAAGAACTGGGTGTTGATCTGGTGATCACGGGGATGGCCCATGCAAACCCCCTAGAAGCACGGGGCATCAATACCAAGTGGTCTGTGGAGTTTACCTTTGCTCAGATTCATGGCTTCACAAATGCGCGGGACATTCTAGAACTGGTGACCCGGCCGCTACGCCGGAATAACTCGCTTAAAGATCTCGGTTGGGACAAACTCGTCAAAACAGAAGCGAACGGTTAGCTTTTCCTGTGGGAAACCAAGCACTGTAGTTAGGAGGGGCAACTGAGTGAGGTTTCTCCTTTGGAGACGCTACGCGAACGATGCCTCCGAAAAAAAGCGACTGGACAAGAACCGTCCCATGACCACGATCACGATTCGCATTCCCGAAGATGTGATTGAGGATTTGAAGCGGGTTGCAGCATTGCTTGGTTTTTCAGGGTATCAACCTCTGGTGTGTGCTTACATTGGGCAAGGGCTTCGCACTGACTTAGAACGGTTAGAGGGAGATATGGTATTTGCATTGATCGCTATACGCCCCATCGCCCTGCTGTTTACTCGAATTCGCTCTTTAACCTGTAAGCCTTGAGTTACTTATGGTTGACTAAGATGCGTCAGCCAGCCAGCTCCGAAGCCTTTTTCATACAGGTGCCATTTATTACTTTCTAAACATCCCCTTAGAGGATATTTTAAAAGGGTAGGCTTTAGCCTCAAATACAACTCAGAGGCGCGATCGCAAACCCTGGAACCCTGATTCTCTCGTATTAGCTTCTAGGTAGCTAGGGTGGTGAAACACACCCTGAAAGACTTTTAAAACATCCTCTTAGAACGTGACCGACATGCTATTTTCATAACTGATTTTGTCGAGCATTTGTTTGGTCTGAATGATATCCTCGTCGCTCCCTGTCACAAGTATTATGAACTCGCCTGCATGGATTTGAGCCTCGTACATCAGGATCTCATGTTTCGGAATTCCTAGCCCCCCCAATGGCCCCGCCAGACCTCCTACAGCATCACCCCCAGTACTTTTCCCTTCTATCCAACTCGCCAACACTTCAGTAATAGGGCCAGCAATGACGATAGGAGCCATTCCAGGAATAAACAACACTCCAGCCCCTGCTAAAATGCCAAAAATACCTCCGACGAAACTATACCAATATCTACCTGCATCGGCACTAACTTTGGCTGTTTTTTTTCCAGGTTAAAAAATCCGCACACATCTTCGGTGGTCTGGTAATCTTTACCAATGATCGAGAGCTTCTGCATATCGAAGCCTTTTTCTTGCAGCTTTAATACAACTCTTTCTAATTCTGAAAAGGATGGAAAATGAGCAAGAATTGTATGTGTATGTTCCATGGGGGTTCCTTTATTAAAAATTGTTTGTGCGGTACAGCAACCCTAAATAAGTCGCAAACTAAATCAGCCCAAAATCCTTACCCAGAAAGAGTCAAAATTTACAAGTGACTGAAGACTGCTATAGCTCAAGTTTCTGGATTTAATCTAATGTGCCTCGGCGTCCTGAATGAAAGGTGAGCATCCAAAATCCATCGAATAAGAGATTGATTCCAATTAAAATACCAATCAGCCAAGCTGCGCCTAAGGGAAAGTTAGACCAAACAAAAATACCGAAAATGATACCGATGATTCCACTTGCAAGCATCCATTCCCAGTTCAGTGACGATCGCCGCATTTGCAACGCAATCGATACTTGAATGATACCTTGCACAAAAATTGTAATGCCCAAAACCACCGTGAAGGCAATTACGCCTTCCAGGGGATTCGTCACCAGGAAAATACCTGCTAGTAGGTACAACAGACCTAGGATTGTTTTCCAAACAACTTGACCTGAATTTCTTGATTGCAGGGCATAAAGAATTTGTGAAATTCCGGCAAATATGAATACCCAGCCGAATAATAAGATTGAGGTAACAGCAACAAATAAAGGAAATAGGATCGAAATGATGCCTAAGATCATCATCAGCAAAGCGATCTTATTTGTCCATGCAGAGTTAAGAACCAAACCATCAGCTTCGGGGTCAGTAACTCTCATATTACCCTCCTTATGAATGAACATTCTGAGCTTATTAAAAGCTTGGCTTAATCATGCCTTATTTCTCTGGATTTGCCGCTGCGGCTAGAGCATCTAGTCTGGCGG
>NZ_JJML01000030.1 GCF_000775285.1 Neosynechococcus sphagnicola sy1
GCATTTGCTGGATCGGATTGCCATCGCCCTGTCGGCAGATGCCGTTCTCGGCTTGGATGAGCGGGTACAGGCAGTTGAACAAGCCATGGGCTATGCCGACTACCCCTCAAGAGTTTTTTGCAACAGTACACTGAGGATCTCGATGCCCTGAAAACTCAGATTATCCTGGCACGGGAATGGTTGAAAGAGGTGCAGATCCAGTCTGACCAGATTGCCTACCTGGTGAATGAAGCCATTCGCGCTGGAGTGCAGGGGCACCGAGCTGAACTTTTTGCCCTGCGAGTTGCCAAGGCCCATGCTGCTCTCAATGGACAGACTGCCGTTAATGCAGAAGACCTGCGAAGGGCGGTGGAACTGGTGATTATTCCCCGCGCCACCACCCTTCAAATGCCGCCTGAAGAACCGCCACCCCCACCGCCCCCGCCAGAGCAGTCTCAGCAAGATCAGGAGGAACCTGACGAACCCGAGGACGAACCTGACGAACCCGAGGAAGCCCCTCGGATTCCCGAGGAGTTTGTTCTCGACCCCGAAGGGGTGCTCCTCGACCCCTCGGTGCTGTATTTTGCCCAAATGGCAACCAAACGCCAAGGCAAGTCTGGGGCGCGAACTATTATCTTTTCGGAAGATCGGGGGCGCTATGTCAAGCCCGTCCTGCCCAGAGGTCAGGTGCGACGAATTGCCGTGGACGCGACCTTGCGTGCAGCAGCTCCCTATCAAAAAGCCCGTCGTCAGCGCCAACCCGATCGGCGGGTGATTATTGAACCCGGAGATATCCGCGGCAAACGGTTAGCTCGTAAGGCTGGATCGCTGGTTGTATTTGTCGTCGATGCTTCGGGGTCTATGGCGCTGAATCGGATGCAGGCTGCTAAAGGGGCAGTCTTGCGACTGCTGACCGAGGCCTACGAGAATCGGGATCAAGTATCCCTGATCTCCTTTCGGGGAGAACAGGCAGAGGTGCTACTGCCCCCCACGCGCTCGATTACGACGGCACGTCGCCGCTTGGAGCGACTTCCCTGTGGCGGTGGCTCTCCCCTTGCCCATGGGATGACCCAAGCGGTTCGAGTGGGGATGAATGCTCAGCAATCGGGAGATATTGGTCAGGTGGTGGTCGTTGCGATTACGGATGGTCGCAGCAATATTCCCTTGGCGCGATCGCTGGGAGAGCCGATGGGTGAGGGCGAGAAACCCGATATCAAGGCAGAATTGCTGGATATAGCTACCAAGATTCGAGCTTTGGGCATCCAATTGCTGGTCATTGACACCGAGAATAAATTTATTTCAACGGGCTTTGCCAAGGAACTTGCCCAACATGCCGGGGGGAAATATTATCATTTACCAAAAACCACCGATCAGGCGATCGCATCGGTAGCCCGAGGAGCGATCGCCGACTTAAAATCTCGGTAAATTGCCATCCGAACAGGTGGACTTCAAGAGTTACAGTGGGAGACTAATGATACCCTTGATTGGACACAACCTCAGGCGTGGATCACATTCTCCCCCGCTCTCAAGGCGGAAAGGATGAGTATATTAACCTCCAACTCCTTGTAGTATCAAAAGCATTTTTGCGATCGCCCGTCTCCAGCAGAGTTAGTTTGCGCTAAACTGCTGGAGACAGCCGTGAAACGCAATGCCCTATGAAAACCGTCCTGCTTGTGGAGGATGACCTGATTAACGCGAGGGTTTTTATCAAAATCCTGACAAAGCGGGGGGGATTAGCTGTCAAACACACAGAAAACGTGGAAGAAGTGCTACAGATTGCCCACGATCGCGAAGTAGATCTGGTTCTGATGGATGTCTCCCTCTCCCATAGTGTGTATCAGGGAAAGGCAGTCGATGGGATTAAGATTACCCAGATGTTGAAATCAGACCCTACCACTGCCAACTTACCCGTGATCTTAATTACAGCCCATGCGATGGAGGGCGATCGCGAAATGTTTCTCAAGCAAAGTGGTGCGGATGATTACATCTCTAAACCAGTAATCGATCACCAGGCATTTGTGGATCAGGTAAAAACCCATCTCCCCCAGGATTAGCAAGGTTCTGCCACTCCTCCCCTTGGTAGCTTGGCTGTCCCTGCTGAGGATGCAGGATATTCAGCAACATTTCCAGAGAATCGACCAACCGTGGCACCGGACGATCCGTGGCACCGGACGATTGAAATATTGATTGCCATCCGAAATGTACAACTGCTGCAATTGCACTGCGCGCAGCTGTTGCCATTCTGGGCGTAACAACAATTCCTCAGCAGCTTCCTGGGTGCGTTGGAGATTATACCCGCAGGGCATGAAGATAATCACCTCTGGATCGGCAGCTTGGAGATGATTCCAATCAAGCCAAGGGGAGTGTTCGCCACTGCGGCCAAATAAATTCCGACCCCCCGGCTAGGGTCACCAGTTCCGGAATCCAATTCCCTGCTGCCATTAGGGGATCTGTCCATTCAATACAAGCCACCGTTGGCCGTTTTAGCTCGGCGGTGGTCTGATCCTCACAGACCTGTATCCGTGATAGCAGGCCATGAATTACAGGGGTGGCCTCTCGACCCAGGGAGTCCCCAACCCGGTGAATATCGGCCCACACGTCAGCCAGAGTATTTGGTTGTAGGGAAATAATCTGGGGCTGACGACCGATGAGCATTCCCACGGCCTCTTCCACCTCACAAAGACTGACGGCACAGACTTCGCATTGTGCCTGGGTGAGAATATGGGTGGGCTGCAATTGTTGCAAAATTTCTAGATTGACCTGGTAGACGCTGAGTGCCGATTGCAATAACTCCGTAACCCGTTGATGAATCACTCGACTACTGCCACCCGGATCAAATTTAGGTTGGGTACAAATCGGGAGGGATTGAATCTCAGGTGGATAGTCACACGCATGGGATCTCCCGACAACATGGGCTGTCAAACCCAATACCGCTAGAATTTCAGTGGCGCTAGGGATGAGGGAGATAATCCTCAAACCGCTGTTCTGTATAGGTACAGAGGTTGTCATTAGCAGATATCCCGTGGCACGTTGCTTCAATTCTAGGTTACGGCCAACGGTTCAGGTTCTAGCGGGACGCAGCCATGATGTTTGCAGGACAAGCACAGCACCTGCGATCGCACACAATCAGCACAGCAATTTCATACACTTGCAACATCAACCTGTCATTCTCAAGCCATCAAGTGCAGTGACTCATCACACCTTTTTCTTCCCCCCAGTGAACCCTCTGGGGGGATTACTTGATCCTACTGCTTCTCTTATCTGACCGAGGTCGCGGCAAAATCCCAAAAAAACAGCGACATAGAGTTGACAGGTAGCGAACCTTTGTCTATCCTAGTAAAGGCTTGAGAAACAAGCCCCCATCGTCTAGAGGCCTAGGACACCTCCCTTTCACGGAGGCGACGGGGATTCGAATTCCCCTGGGGGTATCCCTACATCGGTTAACCGATTATTTATACATGACTACAATAAACTCCTAAATGCTTTAATAAGCATTTAGGAGTTTATAATTTGGAACGGGTAAATTCTCCGCTGCTTGTGGAACGGGTAAATTCTCCGCTGCTTGCAGCGTTTACAAAAAGCGGCTCATTACAGAATTTTAGCGCCCCGCAAGTTTTGCTTAACTGCAATGCCAGGAACGAGACTTGAAATCGTGACACGAGGATTTTCAGTCCTATTGGTGAAACGCTGTAACGCTTACCTAGAGAGCATCTGGGAGCTTGCTTATTTTGCCTTACCTACAGGCTTACCTAATTTTTGTGATGGGTTTGGCGGAGGAAGGATTCTAGGATCAGATGGAATCTCCATTTTCTGGGCTGCATTCAGTTATCTGGACGTAGAGCACAGGAGTTGATCTCCTCAGGTCAAGAAATCGAAGGGTAAGCAATGGCGGCGACAGGGATTCCCACAGATTAGGGGCTTATCTGTCATGAGGCTATAGCAGTAGCACATTCTCCATTAAGGGACTATGGCCAGAAATTCTCTCACCATTGGTGAGAGAATTTCCTTTGAATAACCGGGTTGTGTTGCATCTATTGGAAGCGTTGCAGGTTTTGCAAATCAAGGTTGCCGGGGGGATCGGCTGAGCCTCGGCGGCTATCGTTTCGAGCCCTGGATATTGAGCAGATTGGGCATGTGTATGAGGGGTTGCTGGATCATACGGCGGTGAGGGCGCTGGATCCGGTGCTGGGGTTGACTGGGACTCGACATCAGGAGCCGGAGATCTTGCTGGCACGGTTGGAGGAGCTAAGAGCTAAGGGAGAGGATCCGCTGCTGGAGTTTCTGAAGGAAGAGACGGGGCGATCGGTATCGGCTTTGCGAAAGGCGCTGGGGGTGAATTTGGATCCGTTGGAATTGCAGCGCTTACGCACGGCTTGTCAGAATAACCAGGAGTTTTTATGAGCGGGTGTTGCCGTTTGCGGGGTTGATCCGGTTGGATACGTTGGAGTATCCCGTGGTGATTCCGGCGGGCAGCTTGTATGTGACGCAGGGATCCGATCGCCGTCAAACGGGTACCCATTACACGCCGCGTTCGTTGACCGAAGAAATTGTCAAATACACCCTGGAGCCGTTGGTCTATGTGGGACCAGCAGAGGGATTCGCTAAGGAACAGTGGCGGTTGAAGTCGGCGGTGGAGCTGTTGGCGCTGAGGATCTGCGATATGGCGATGGGATCCGGGGCTTTTTTGGTGCAGGTATGTCGGTATTTGTCGGAACGGTTGGTGGAGGCTTGGGAGGCGGAAATTCCTTTATGCCCTCACCCTAGCCCTCTCCCTGGGGGAGAGGGAACAAGAGGCTCAGAAGGCTCAGAACTATCTCAGCTTGCAGGACGTACCAGGCAGATTCCAGCAGTGCTTCTGCAACGTGCTCGTGAACTGCGATCGCAACAAACTTCAGCCGAAGAAATCCTTTGGGAATGTCTGCGTGATCGCCGTCTTTGTGACGCAAAATTCCGCAGACAGCATAATCTTGGACGGTTCATTGCTGATTTCTATTGTCATGCTGCACACCTCATTATTGAGGTAGATGGTGGTATTCATCAGACCCAGCAAGATCGGGATGCGACTCGGGATGAATGGGCAATTCAAAATGGGTTTGTTGTTCTGAGATTTACCAATGATCAGGTGAATGAAGAACTGGAAGCTGTCCTTGGTACTATCGCTGAAGCTTTACGCCCTCATCCCCTACGCCCCTTCCTCCCCAGGGAGAAGGAGAACAAGAGTTCCGGCTCCCCTCGCCCTCAGGGAGAGGGGTTGGGGGTGAGGGCAAAATCCGCATTCTCCCCGACGGATCCCTTTCCCGCGCAGAAGTCGGAGAACACATCCTACCCACCGACCCCGACGAACGCCTCACTTTGGCGCGACGAATTGTGGCGGATCGCTGTCTTTATGGAGTCGATAAAAACCCGTTAGCCGTCGAGATGGCGAAGTTATCGCTGTGGCTGATTACGCTGGCGAAGGGGCGACCGTTTACGTTTGTCGATCATGCGCTGAAGTGGGGCGATTCACTGTTGGGGATTACCCGACCAGAGCAAATCGAGTTTTTGAAACTGAATCCTGAAAAGGAAGCGGTACAACTGAGAACAGTGTCCGATCGCTGGAAACCCTTTGTGCAACGAGCGATCGCCAAACGGCAAGAGCTAGAAAACTTTAGTGTGTCGGATATTGCCGATATTCAGAAGAAGGAACAGCTCAACCGGGAGGCAGAAGCAGCGATCGCCCATGTGCGGCATGTCGGTGATTTTTGGTGGCGGAGGCATTGGCGCAGGCGGGCAAAACCTCTGACCTGACGGATGAGGAAATTCAGGTGTTGGCGGAGGTGGTGATTGAGGCGTTGGCTGAAGCCGATGCCGAGAAGCGAAACCGGGAGATTGCCGCGATTCTGGCAAAGACCAATCGCATGATGAATCTGGGCAATCCAGCCAACCAACCCCCGCGAAAACCGTTTCATTGGCTGTTGGAATTTCCTGAAGTGTTTTTACAGAATTCCCCTCACCCTAGCCCTCTCCCTAATGGAGAGGGGACAAAAAATCCAGTTCGGCTCCCCTCGCCCTGAGGGCGAGGGGTTGGGGGTGAGGGTCTTGGCTTTGACGCGATCGTTGGGAATCCACCCTTTCAAGGCGGACAAAAAATTACAGGCGCAATTGGGACAGACTACCGAAATTTCTTGGTGGAATATCTAGCAAACGGTCAACGCGGCAGCGCGGATCTTTGCGCTTATTTCTTCCTTCGCGCTAATCAACTCACCAACAATTCTGGAGGATTTGGATTAGTCGCAACCAACACCATTGCTCAAGGTGATACCCGTGAAGTAGGGCTAGATCAATTAGTTTTAAATGATTGTGTAATTCATCGGGCTGTGCCAAGTCGCCCTTGGATTGGTGCGGCTGGTGTAGAAGTTGCTTATGTTTGGTTATGTAAACAGAAATGGCAAAGTGAATATTTATTAGATGAAAAAGTTGTCACAGGAATTACATCATTTCTCACGTCACCTGGGAAATCTGTTGGCAAACCCTATCAATTAATTGCAAATCAAAACAAATCATTTCAAGGCTCGATCGTCCTAGGCATGGGCTTTGTCATGGAACCGGAGGAAGCACAAGCATTAATTGACAAAAACCCCAAGAATCAAGATGTACTGTTTCCCTATTTTGGTGGTCAGGATCTCAATTCCAATCCTGATCAGTCTCCTAGCCGTTGGGCTATTAACTTCAAAGACTATCCTCTGGATGCAGACCATGATGATCCCAAGAAACCAAAGGGTGCGCCCTACGCCGCTGATTATCCCGATTGTTTGGCGATCGTGCGTGAGAAGGTGAAGCCTGAACGGGATAAGAAGAATCGGGCTGTTTATCGTGATCGATGGTGGCATTATGCGGAGAAGCGTCCGGCTCTTTATGAGACGATTCGGGTGTGCGATCAAGTTTTAGTTACGAATGCTCAAGCTGCTGTTCATTCCCTGTTCGATCTTTTTGATGCTAGTAATGTAGTGTTTGCTAATAGCTTAAATGTTTTCCCAATTCAAGATATTCAGGCTCTAGCTATCTTGCAATCCTCAATACATACTGTTTGGGCTTGGCAACATTGTTCAACAATGCGAGATGCTGGAATCCGGTATAACCCTACGGATGCTTTTGAAACTTTCCCCTTCCCCACACCCGATCCCTCCGATCTCAGCACCCAATTCCCAACCCTCAACACGATCGGCGAAACCTACTACACCCATCGTCAGGCAGTGATGCAGATCCGCCAGGAAGGGCTGACCAAAACCTACAACCGCTTCCATGATGCCACCGAGACAGCGAGTGATATTCAGAAGTTGCGAGAGTTGCATATTGAGATGGATTATGCCGTTGCAGCGGCGTATGGGTGGCATGACTTGTGCCCTCATCCCCTAACCCCTTCTCCCTAGGGAGAAGGGGAACAAGAGATCCGGCTCCCCTCTCCCTGAGGGCGAGGGGCTGGGGGTGAGGGTCTTAACCACGGTTTTCATCAGACGAAACAGGGGATCCGCTTCACCATCAGCGAAATGGCAAGACGCGAAGTGCTCGATCGGCTGTTGGATTTAAACCATCAACGCTACGCCGAAGAAGTCGCCCAGGGCTTGCATGATCAGAAAGGCAAAAGTAAAAAGGCAAAAGGTAAAACCAGTAGCAAACAACCAAAGGCTGACTTGGATAATCAGCAACTAGATTTGTTGTAGAGGAGTCCATGTACAATGACTGAACTAACCAGGAATTCTCGGATTCCAATTCCATCCGAAAAAATTGCTGAGATCTGTCAGCAGTATCATATTCGCTGGCTTGCTCTCTTTGGCTCTGTGCTGCGAGACGATTTCCGTCCCGATAGTGATGTTGATGTTCTCGTTGAATTTGAACCAGGTCACACACCCGGCTTTGCCTTTATCGACATTCAAGACAACCTATCAGAACTCCTAGGGCGAACCGTTGACCTGAATACTCCTCAAGATCTCAGCCGCTACTTCCGCGATCGTGTGTTGGCAGAAGCCGAGGTTTATTATGGACAGCCGCGATAAAGTTCGCTTACGCCACATGCTAGATGCTGCTCAAAAAGCGATCGCCTTCACCCAAGGACATACCCGCACTGATCTCGATAACGATGAACTTTTAGCATTAGCCGTTGTGCGTTTAGTTGAGATTCTGGGAGAAGCAGCCAAAAACGTTTCTCAAGACATTAAGGATCAAACACCAGAGATTGCTTGGAGATAAATGACTGGAACACGAGATCGCCTCAGCCACGCTTACTTTGATGTCAACCTCGATATTATTTGGGATATTGTCAACAACGACCTACCGCTACTTGCGGAAAAACTAAAAACATTGATCGATGCTGGCTCAGCCCAATCATGAAACTGCACTGGCTGAAATAAGGCAGGAAGTGATATTGAGAAATTGCGATTGGCCATGGTTTCTGCAGGCTCTAAGAAAAAGGCTACTGTAAAAGCAGCTCCCCCGGCTGATCAAGGATCCCTGTTCTATCCATAAATCCTATGCAAACCGTCCAAATTCAACTCCCCGACACAGTTTTCTCCGCGCTTCGCAAAGCTCCCCAGGAGTTTGTGCAAGAGATGCGCGTTGCGGCAGCGGTTAAATGGTATGAACTGGGCGAAGTCTCCCAGGGTAAAGCGGCTGAGGTTGCTGGTTTATCCCGTTCAGACTTTATTACTGCCCTTTCTCGATACAAAGTCTCTGTCCTGCAATACACCCCTGAAGAACTCGACCAGGAGTTAGCGAATGCCGATTGATCGAGTGGTTATCAACGCTTCTCCATTAATTGTGTTGTTCAAAAGCGGGCAAGCTGAGCTATTACCCCGACTATTCAACGAAATTCAAATACCTCAAGCAGTCTGGGAAGAAGTCACTGCTACCAAAAACGATATTGCCGCCCAGCAATTACCCAGCATTTCTTGGGCTAATCCCCTTGAGGTTACTATCCATCCCGCGATCGCTGCTTGGGATCTCGGAGCAGGTGAATCCACCGTTTTGAGTTTTGCCCTAGAAAACCCAGACTACCGGGCAATGATAGACGATGCTGCCGCAAGACACTGTGCCCGTGCGTTGGGAATTGCCACATTTGGGACAGGAGGTGCGATCGTCCTGGCAAAACAGCGAGGCTTGATCGAATCTGTAGGCGATCGCCTACAACAGCTAAGGGATGCAGGCTTATGGCTTTCTGAGGAAGTTGTCAGCCTGCTAAAACAACAAGCAGGCGAAGAAGTCTAGTTGAACAAGGATCATGTTGAGGATCATGTTGAGGATCATGATCGCATTAACCTAACCTGAGCTTAGACCTAATCGAATGGACTATACCCGATAAGCCACGCAGCAAGAACCAGAAAACTTAGAATCTCAGAAAATGGACAGAACCTTATCGAAAGCCATTCGTTCCAGGGACACGGAGGATAAATGGATACACGAGAACGATTTCGGGGCTGTCTTTTGGGTTTAGCGGTAGGAGATGCAGTTGGCACCACAGTAGAGTTTATGCCACGCGGAACCTTCTCACCCATAACCGAGATGAAAGGCGGTGGCCCATTCAATCTCAAGCCAGGTCAATGGACGGACGACACCTCAATGGCTTTATGTCTGGCCACTAGCTTGGTAGAAATCGGTCGCTTTGATCCTAAAGACCAGATGAATCGCTATTGCGACTGGTATGAGAATGGCTACCTCAGTAGCACCGGATCCTGTTTTGATATTGGTATTGCGACTCGGAAGGCGCTTCAGGCTTATAGGTTGACTGGGGATCCGTTTAGTGGATCGACGGCTCCGAAATCGGCTGGCAATGGCTGTTTGATGAGGCTGGCTCCGGTGCCCATGTTCTACTACCCGGATCCGGTTCAGGTTGTGCATTTTGCTGGAGAAAGTGCGCGCACTACACATGGGGCAGAGGAGTGTATTGATGCCAGTCGTTTGTTGGGGGATATCCTCTTTCGGGCGCTTGGGGGTGCCAGCAAGACTGAGATCTTGTGCGGTAGTAAACCTGAGATTGTCAGTTCCCCATCCATCCAAGCAATTGCTCGGGGAGAATATCTGGAGATGAGCATCGACTTCATCCTTGGCTCTGGATATGTGGTCAAGAGTTTGGAGGCAGCGCTTTAGTGCTTTGCTCAATCCGAAACCTTTGATCAAGCCGTTTTAATGGCCACCAATCTTGGAGTAGAAGGGGGAGTAGATAAAAACAGGCATTATTCTGCGTTGGAGCCCCCTAATTTCGAGTTTGTAAAGTATTTTGTGTCAGGGGATAAAAAGCTAGATAGGAAACCTCCCCTCAAACTCGATAGCAAAACGATTTAAGGCTGCTTTCCAATCTCGGATCGGCATCGACCATTTCTTTGAGATGTTGTGAATCGCCAAGTAAATCACCTTGAAAGCAGATTCATCGTTTGGAAAGGCACGGTGATTGCGTAAAACCTTCCGCAAAGTCATGTTCAGGGATTCAATGGCGTTGGTGGTGTAAATCGCCTTACGAATGTCTGGAGGAAAGGCAAAGAAGGGAATGATTCGGTTCCAGTGATTGAGCCAAGACTTGCTAATGGTGGGGTATTGTTTGTCCCACCGCTGGGCAAACCGCATCAGGGCTTGTTCTGCCTCAAGTTCAGTGGCAGCCTGGTAAATCGTCTTAAGGTCAGCCACAACCGCCTTACGGTCTTTATAAGACACATAGCTCAGAGAATTTCTGACCAGGTGGACAATACAAAGCTGAACCTGAGTTTTGGGAAAGACCGCCTCAATCGCCTCTGGGAATCCGCTCAGCCCATCTACACAAGCGATGAAAATATCTTTGACCCCTCGATTTTGGAGTTCCGTCAGCACCGATAGCCAGAACTTAGAAGATTCATTTTGAGTGACCCACATGCCCAGGAGTTCCTTACGACCCGATAGATTCACTCCCAAAGCCAGGTGAATGGCTTTATTGATGACTCGTCCTTCATGGCGGACTTTGACGATGATCGCGTCCAAGTACAGGATCGTATAAATCTCATCTAGACTGCGATTGTGCCATGCTTTATGTTCGGTTTCGACAGCTTCGGTGACGTTGGAGATCAGAGTATCAGAGACATCCACCCCATACAAGTCCTTGAGCTGGGCTTCGATGTCACGGGTACTCATGCCACGGGCATACAGCGACAGGATTTTATCGTCAAACCCGTTAAAGCGGGTCTGGCCTTTGGGGACAAGTTGGGGGTCAAAGGCTCCGTTGCGGTCACGGGGGATAGCAACTTCAGATGAGCCAAACTCTCCTTTAATCGTCTTCTTACTATGACCGTTGCGACGGTTTCGGGGAAGCTCTGGCTCTGGGGTTGAGCGTTCTTCTTCTAAGTGGGTATCGAGTTCTGCGCTTAAACACCGCTC
Source organism: Neosynechococcus sphagnicola sy1 (assembly GCF_000775285.1). Taxonomy (NCBI): domain Bacteria; kingdom Bacillati; phylum Cyanobacteriota; class Cyanophyceae; order Neosynechococcales; family Neosynechococcaceae; genus Neosynechococcus; species Neosynechococcus sphagnicola. Next base: position 11,353 of record NZ_JJML01000030.1, read on the forward strand.
AATGAGGGCTTTGCTCAATTGCTTGAAGATCCCTTCATTTCCCATTAGGTCTTCAGGGTTACGGTAGTCCTTGAGGAGTTCATCAATCAGTTCGGGTCGGAAGGTCATCGGTCATGCCTCTGTATGTTTGTTCATTAGATCCTGTTTTGACCTTTGACACAAACTAATTTACAGTCCCCAATCAACTGAAATTAGGGGGGCGGAGATTTGTGAAGTTGGTTGCGCCGTAATGTTGATCTATCATTTTAGCGCTGGTTCCAGTCCATCTACCGATTGCCGTGCTGTTAATGTGAGCCTCAACGCACAAGCTGATGAACGTATGCCTACACTGATAGCTTTTCCGATACGGAATATGGCATTTCTCTAAGATGGACTGCCACGCTCGGTTAGCAAAATTGTGCTGGTCAATGAACTTTCCTCTGGGACTACGGAATAGGAACCCTTCAGGATCGTAAATTTCTTCTTTGATATCGTCCAAAATAGCTCGAACCTCTGGCGTAATGGGAAAATCTCTCTTGCGCTGAGTCTTTAAACCGTCTTTCAGAACTAAACCATTTTCGGACACAACAACTGATTGCCTAAGCTTGACTACAGATTCACTGATGTGTTTCCATTGCAGCGCAATCACCTCGGAAGGGCGGGCACCCGTGAAGAAAAGAAATTTTACGTAGTTTGTGTAGTGCTTGTAGTGTCGATCGCTAGCAAAGCTGGCAATGATTAGGTCACGCTCAGCTTTGGTGAACGGGTTGACATCCTCTTCTTCAGACAAGCCTTTGGGAACTCTGATCTTCATGGTCAGAAAAGGATTGGACTCAGTTAGCCCTTCTTCCATTGCCCAGCTAGAACATGCTCTCAACTGGGTCAAGCAGCGTTTGGCGGCATCCGGTGTGAGGTTTGCCAGTAAGTGGTCACGGATGAGCGTGGCATCCTCCAAAGATTTACTGGGAAGCCTACTGATGTGATTCTTGTGTTTGGTGAAGTCCTTCACATAAGTGCTTGGACTGATTTGAGGCTTCTTAAACTGCGAATATTTTTCCCAAAGCTCATCTAATGAGGGTTGGGGCTTCGTGGGGGAATTGGGGGAAATTGATGAAACCGTGGTGAGGGAGGCTGTGGGCTTATATTTGTTGAGGCTCAAATCAACTTCGCCATAGTCAATATCGCGCTGGATAGCCCTTACGGTGTCACCCACTCGTTGGCGGTTGAGTGGTGTATCGTTGTAGCCCGCAGAGATATAGAAGCGCTTCCGCTTAATCTCGTCATTCTCTTCAACCGGGTATGAGAAGACGATTTGCAAGCGCCCTTTCGTGTTTTTGAATTGAACCGAACCCTTGCCACCCTTGGGCTGCTTATCTTTTGAGTACATCTCTGGCCAGGAATGAAAGAATATACGTACTACTTAAATTATAAGAGATAACTCTAAATAATTCCCCCAAATTCCCCCCAATTCGTCCCCCAAACTACCCTAAAAATGCCCAAAAATAGAACAGCCGTTTTGGAGACGGGAAAAGCAAAAAGCCTTGTATTCCTATAATCCAAGGCTTTTTGCTTGATTTAATTGAATGCCAGGAACGAGACTTGAACTCGTGACACGAGGATTTTCAGTCCTCTGCTCTACCAACTGAGCTATCCCGGCGAATGAATTCTTAGTGCTTAACTAAGCTAACAAACTTTCGTACCTCTTGGCAAGCCAGTCATGGGTTGTGCAGCAATTCTCAGCGTGAGAATGATTCTCACCCAAATATCTGATTTCAATCGTTCTCAAAGGCTGAAACTGCTAGGAAATTGAGCAAAATGCTTTTGCAGGTTCTCAAATCAGTACAAATGTTTCAATATGAGAATTGTTGTGGGTTGTTTGACTAGAAATGCTAGGAATGACCAGGGATGGAATGTTCCTGTGATCCACAAAATGTTTCAATGGTCTTAACCAATCATTCTGACGGAGCATTAAAGATGGGTGGAGTGTTTTCTTATGTGTTTTTGCTTGGCGGTGCATACGGTACGGTACTGGCACTCTTCTTTGGCCTCAAAGCAATGAAGCTGATCTAGCGCCAGTGAAGTCAGCTGGGCTATGCATGGGAGTTAGGAGCCAGGGGTGGCTAAGGGGCAATAATCTCAATCTCATAGCTGTAACCGTGTTCCGCCAAGAAAAGTTGTCGATGCCGGGCAAAGTTTTCTTCACAGGTGCGGAGAGAAACTAGGCTATAAAATTGGGCACCGTATCTTCTGGCACTCGATTTTCAGTGCATTCAGCTGCGGCAATAAAGCCTTGTCCTTCCAATTCTCGCCAAGGAACATCGTAGCGTTTTGGACCAATGAGGGCGAAGACATCACCTTCTTTGCCATCTTCACGAATCAGTGTGGCCGTCAGTCCCAAACGCCTACGAGCCTGTAGTTCTGATGTGATCCGAAAAATTGGGGCCGGTAGTAGATGCACTTCGTCATAAATAATCAAGCCCCACGATCGCAGGTTGAAGAGGGGAAACTGGCCCTCCTTGCTTGTTTAAGAACCCCTCAATGGGCAGTAGTGACTGTAAAGACTAAATCTGAGAGCCGATCGCCCAAAAACTTTGCGATTTCCGGGTTGCGACTGAGGAGTTCTACCAGGGGCCGATCTGCGACTTTCAGTAACGAATGATCTGTTTCGCGGTCAATGCAGTCAAGCCATAGCGGCTACCCAAGGTAACAATGTCTTGGATCATCGCATCATGCTGTTGGTAGGTGTGAATATGTTCTGGACTTTTGATCAGTTCAGCAGAATAATCTTTGACAAAGTCAACCGGGGCAACCCAGGGTTCAAATAGCCAAAAACCGTACCGAACTATCGGACGGTCGGGCATGGAGATAACGCCCGGTGGTAGCAACGCTGGCATGACCGAGGGTTGCCTGTACCAAGTGGATGGGGGCACCGCGATCGAGGGAATGGCTGGCATGGGCATGGCGGAGCCAGTGGGGGGAAACCTTGGCAGCTAATTTGGTTTCCATGACGGGGATACGCTGCGCCGCTGTTTTTACAATCCGACGTACCTGGGTGGGGGTGAGGTGACCGGATTGCTTGCGACTGCGAAACACGGGCTCCTGCAGACTGGCTGTGGCCCGAAGACTGATTAATTCTTGCCAAAGGCCAGCGGTGAGGACAACGGTGCGGGTCTTCCCCCCTTTCCCAAAGACCGTCACCTGTCCGGGAAAGTCCCCTTCACCTCTAGGTTGCAGGTCACGCCACTTCAGACCACATAGCTCACTGACACGCAATCCAGCGCCATATAACAACTTGAGGATGGCTCGGTTGCGGGGATTGGTTTCGAGGGCAATTAAGAGTTGCACATTCATCTCCGGCAGAATGCGTTCCGCCAGGGTGTTTTTAAATTTAGGGGCTTGCACGGGCACCAAGACATTAAAGGGGAGATAGCCAATCCGGTAGGCAAACCCAAACAAAGACTTGATGGCATTAATCGCCCGCGCTTGTGAACTGGCCGCCAGGTTGCCAAGGGAGGTGATGTACTGCTGCACCTCCCCCAGGGTAATGTGTGCCATCGGTTTGTTGACAAAGGTTAGAAACCGCCGCATCTCTCCCTGATAGGCATGTTGGGTGGTAATCGCCTTGCCATATAACCACATACCTACAACCTGCTGATCGCTATCAGCCTGTCCAGCGATTTGACCGCGAACCGGGAGGTCAGAGGGGGGAGAAAGGCGGTAGGAGAGATCCATGGTTGGGGTTCCGGGGGCAGACGGGCTGAATGTTCGTAAATATTACTTATCGAACATTATTATCCTATCGGGCTTCTGGGTCGCTGTAAAGCAGTCTGGAGCGGATAATGAGAGGAAACTCCCATGGGGGTCAGCAGATGGATCTCACCGAACAAATCCAATGGCTGCAAGGGCATACCCTGTTGGGTACGCTGCCAACAGCGGTGTTAGCGGCGATCGCCGCTGAGTTGCAAACGGAAATCATCCCTGAAAACCATCGCCTGATTTTGGAGGATACCTATCCCCAGGCGTTCTATATCCTCTATCAGGGACGACTGGAGAGTTACCACACCCGCGAGGACAGCGTTGCGGATGCCCTCAGTTTGTTGCCTGGTAGTCTGTTGCACCTGCGAGCACTGGTGCTCGACCAGCCAACGGAAACCACGGTGATTACCTTGAGTGACTGTGAGTTCTGGAAAATTCCCAAATCATCATTCCTGACCCTGGTGCAGCGGTACCCAGAAATTTCTCAGTTAGTGTCAAAACAACTGGCTGCGGAGCTGGCTGCGCTTTCGTCCCAATTGCTCTATGAGCAAGAACGGCAGGCAATTTTACGCCCCTATTTGGTGCCGAACGCCAAACGCGGGATTGTGGGTTCCAGTCGCTACGCCAAGCGGTTACGGGCAGACATTCAAAAGGCCAGTGGCAATCGTCAACCCGTGATTATTTTTGGCGAACCCGGTTTAGGGAAGGACATTATTGCGGCGTTGATTCACTTTAGCTCCGGCGATCGCCGAGAACCCCTGATTAAAGTTAATTGTCATGAGATCAACCCCGATGGATCCAATCTATTCGGGCAGCTGGGAGGTGATCCAGGGTTATTGAACTGGCTCGGTAAGGGCACTCTGATCCTCAACAATGCTCAAGATATGTCTGCCGATTTACAGCTGAAATTAGTTGATTTACTAGAAACAGCAACCTTTGCTCAGGTGGGAAATCAAAATGACATTGCAGCAGCTCCAGACCCTACAAAACCTTGCCAAGCCCATCTGATTATCATCACGGAAAAAACACTCCCTATCCTGGATCGATCGGGAATTCATACTATTAAGGTACCTCCGCTCCGGGTGAGGAAAGCAGATATTGCTGCCCAGGTTGAATACTATGTCAGCTTATTTTGTCGGACTCGCCGCATTCGTCGTCCCAGTGTGACACCAGAAGCCATTCGGCGGCTCCAAAGTTATGATTTTCCCGGTAATTTATCGGAATTAGAAAGTCTGATTGAACGGGCTGTGATTCAATCCAATGGAGCAGCTGAACTAACGGAAGAAGTGTTTTGGTCGGTGGGTACCAAAGCCCGACGCTTCCGCTTCAATCTTTTAAATTCCCACCCTCGACTGCGACAATTTTTGCGCAGCCCTTGGTGGCCCGATCGCATTAACTATGGCATGACTCTGGTGGCATTTGCGGTAGTAGTCGCAATTCTGCTGCTGGGACCGCAAAGTCGAGATCATAATTTAGGCCTGAATTTATTTTGGGCTTGGTGGTGGCCTTTAATCTTAATTGCCTTTCCCTTTGTGGGTCGCCTGTGGTGCTCGGTTTGTCCGTTTATGATTTATGGAGAACTGGCTCAGAAGTTATCCCTCTGGATCTATCCTCGAACCCTGGGTGCTTGGCCAAGGGCAGCAGCGGAGCAATGGGGTGGCTGGTTTATCTTTGGGATGTTCGCACTAATTTTACTCTGGGAAGAACTCTGGGATTTAGAAAATTTGGCCTATCTATCGGGTTGTTTACTCCTGTTAATCACAGCTGGAGCTGTGATTTTTTCGATCCTATTTGAAAGGCGATTTTGGTGTCGCTATCTCTGCCCAATTGGTGGCATGAATGGTCTATTTGCCAAGTTATCAATGATTGAACTTCGCGCCCAACAGGGCATTTGCTCTGCCACCTGTACTACCTATCAATGTTACAAGGGAGGGCCGCAGAAAGGTGAGGGTTTAGAGACAGCAGGATGTCCAATTTATTCCCATCCGGCACAGTTAGAGGATAATCGAAACTGTGTTTTATGTATGACCTGTCTGAAGGCGTGTCCTCACCACTCCGTTGAGTTAAATCTCCGTCCGCCTGGGATTGATCTATGGACAACTCATATACCCACGTATGCAGAAGTCTGTTTATTATTTCTACTCCTAGGTGCAGTTTTTCTCCATCGCTTAACTGAGATTCAACAACAGTTAGGTTGGAATTTAAATTTAGATAATTTTGGCATCCATAGCGTTATTTCCGTTTTAGTGCTGATAACTCCAGGGGCGATCGCCCTCTTGGTTCATGGCCTAGTGCGGCTGATCAATCAACGGGTCAAAGCTCGACGGTTTATTGAATTAGCCTATGGCTATCTCCCCTTGGTTTTAGGGGCTAGCCTTGCCCACTATCTGCGGTTGGGTCTTAATGAGGCTGGACGGATTATTCCGGTTAGCCTCGCCACCTTTGGCCTCAGTGGTGGAAATCATTGGATTGCGATCGCTGACCCAGCCGTTACTGCTTTTTTGCAAGGGGTGACTTTGATTGTTGCCACTTGGTTGAGTGTGATTCTTACCCAAAAAATTGCCAAGCAACCCATTTGGTGTCTGCTCCCCCAACACCTCGCCACCTTTGCCCTGGGGACTTTTTTCTGGAAGATTATTGTCGGCTGGTGAGTCTCTCCGATAAAACCTGTTGATAGAATCCCCAGTGAAGGTTTCTGGGGTATATTTATACCCACTGAACAGGATCGACGCAATAGTAGTGTTTTAGCAATTCGTAAAGAGGCTGATGTTTCAGATGCAACTGCCGGGGTTTCTCAAAAAAATGTCTCAGTAGTCACAGCAAAAAACTCCGCAGGATTGATGGCCCCATAAGCATCTATGAGTGTCTTCACACCCCGTTCCACATCATCACAGTGGCTTAGATACGCTTCCGTCATCACCTGTTTCCACAGCGTATAATCTAGATTTTTCGGCAAAATTGGTACGCCCTGCACTCTGCCCTCCTCCTGATCCAGCTGGTGGACGAACTCATGGATGACGACATTATGACCATCTTTCCAGTTACGGATATCTTGCTGCACTTGTTGCCAAGAAAGGATCAGTTGGTCTTTTGCCCAGGATTCCCCCAATCTCGCCGTGCGCTTTTGCTCCACAATTCTATTCTCATCGATCGCGGTTTCTGTGACAACATATGTACTGGGATATACTAAAATCGATCGCAGTTTAGAAAAGTACTTTCCCTGATTATTGAGTAACAACAAACAGGCGATCGCTGCGATCGTTACCTTCATTTCTTCTGTTATTTTTAAGCCCAAACAGCCAAGAAATTGTTTTTCTCGCAGGAAAACCTGAATGTGCTCTTGAAGTTGTCGTTTCTGAGTAGGTGATAGATAAGAATAAATCGTAAGATTGCGCTCAATCATCAGCTGCCAAGGCGGAGGGAAAGGCCGCGTTTTTTAAGCACGATCTCCTGAATTTCACAATCAATGGCTCGGCTAAAATTCCGATGACGATTGCACCCAGAACCACCAGGAAAATAATTGCTTTAACCACAACAGCTCTGCGGAGTAACGAGATCAGGATAGGCTAGATGATGCTATGAAGCACAGATCAAATATGGATCTCTACCCTCTCTGAGGGTTAACGTCAGTGCTTCAATGGTTAATGAGGCTGAAAGCTCGATCTTAACTGTTTGATCCAGACCTGCCCCTGGAACCAGAGTGCCCGCTGCAAATCTCCCTGACGACAATAGGCTTCCCCTAGGGCACTGAGGAGCTGCCCATCTTTGGGTTGTGCCAGTCGGCGTTGTTCACAGACTTGAATCAGTTGCTGGCGTAGACCTTGAGACCAGGGTTCGAGCCAGTTGCGATCGACTCGAGCAAATCGCTGCACAAACGCTTGCCTCACTGACTGCACCGAGGGTTGTCCCCACCAAACCCATGGATCTGAAGCAATCTTAGTCAGGTGTGCAGCAGCAGCTTGGGGGGAATCCCAAAGAATGCCCACCCGGCGTAACTCAGCAAACTCAGGCTCAGCGGCTAGCGGCGCTTCCCAGCGATTCCGATCCCAAAACATGACACTGGGAATGTTAGCGGCCAGGGCTTCCAGATAGGTACTGGAGGGATGATCGACGACCAAAATTCGGCAACAATTCAACCGCTGGCGAAAGGGATAGGTGGAGGCATCATCTAGCTGCACCTCGGGGAAATGATCGGCAATCCGTTGGGAAACGGCATGTCCATGTTCAACCGGATACGATCGCCACAATAGGTGAGATCGCACCGACTCGGGGAGTGCGGCTAAAAATTGCTGTTGCCTATCTAAATAGCCCTCCATTTGACTTCCCACAGGACAGGAATGGAAGCGGTACAAATAACGGGAATGGGAGGTGGCGGCAAACAAAATCTGCCCATCTGACTCTGATCGGGGCGGTGGTGCGGTGAGGCTCAGCAAACCAGACGTGAACAGACTCGGCAAATTTAGATAACCAGGAGCCGCTGGATCTGCCCAACCACAGGCAATCAGAGTATCGGCAAATTGGCGATCGTACCAATCAAAGGAGGACAAGCGCATAAAGCCCCAACCACCGCCATGATCGCCGGAGATGAGCCGACAGCCCCGATCTGCCGCCGCCGCTGCCAGAAACTTAAACGCCTCGTCACTATACCAATTAGTCACGGAAATCATCACGGCTGGTAAGGTACCGTAATGTTTGAGTACCTGCGATCGCGCCGGAGCCAAGCCTTCGAGATAGAGCCTGGGGAAATTTTGTGCCAAGGATTGCAGGAACAGGCGCTCAAATTCATCGGTGGCCGGGAGAGCGGCGAAGCCCTGTCGAGGGGGAGTCCAAATTGGTAGGTGAGGGGGAAGATCGAGCGTAAAAGACTCAAAGGCACGGGCTTGAGACCCGAGACGTTGGATTAGCTGTTGTTTCATGGACTGCGAACAGCCGAGATCCCCCACCAGCAGATAGGGTTGACCACCGACATCAGGGGCAGCCACCGTTGAACCCAGAGGTTGAAAATCCCGAAGCTCTGGGGACGATCGCAGCGGCAGGGACTGCATCGGGAATTGATATCCCAAGCCGATCAAGATCTGGGAAAAAAGTTGCAAGTTATAGCGATCGCCCAGATACAGATCGATGAAGTCTGCGGTATCTTTGGGGGTCTGAAAACAGGCCGGATCTAACAGGATCGTCTCTAGATCGGGATCAGCCGCCAACGCCTGTTTGAGCAGGATATAGCGATCGTAAAAGGCGTGCAGATAGCGACCCAGCCAGTAACCCATCAGCAGCTGCCACGATCTCGTACCATAGCCCAGATCATGCACCGAATTTAAATAGTCCCCCAGAATCGGTAAGATCCGCTGCTGGCACTGGGCTAAATAGTCCGCCGCCGTATAAAATACCGAGCGATCGCTCCAGGGATCGGGGAGCACTTGATAACGCAAGGATTGCCATTGCTGACGGCGGGCGTATAAAAGACACCAACGCCCTAAAAATAGAATCTCTGACTCCGTTTCCCAAAAATCATCGAGGGCTGTTGTTGCTAGGAACAAATTTCTCTCGCTACTCCCACAAAAAAGTTAGGGTGAATCACTCAAGGCTGAGATTACAATTCCTCAGAGGTTGATAAAACAGCCAGGAAAAAACCAGTGAGGTGGTGTTTTTGCAGCACGGCTTGTAAGTCTGCTCGCAGTTGGGCATGATCGAGCAATTTTACCAGAACCGCTGCAATCGCAGGCTCCGATGGCTCTGTAGTTTGTTTCAGGAGGTGATGGTAGATAATATCCAGATCTAATTGGCCGATGGATCGAAACTCCCGTAACCTCAAACCACAGCGATCGCTGAGAGCTTGTATTCCTTGATCCGAGATAAAATTTTGCACATGGGGCGGAAACGCATTCGGCATCTCCTGTTGCAGTAACAACGAATCAATCCCAGAAGCGCCCGATGAACAGAGCACTAAAACTCCGTCTGGCTTCAGGAACTGTTTTAAGTTTTGGATAAACTCAGCAGGGTCAAAGGGATGTTCCAGTACTCCATTACAAAAAATCACATCGTAAATCGGCTCAATCACCCCCGTAAACTCCGTCTCCATGCCCACATAGACGTGTCTGAGACCAAGATTGCGGAGGCGCTCTGCCGCTGCTGCAGAGGGTTCAATGGCATCAAAGGCTAGGACATCTCCACTCTGGAGGGCAACCGTTGCAAACAGACCCACCGACGCTCCAATCTCCAGCACATTGGGAATTGGTAATGGCAGTTGTAAGTTCTGGAGTACTTGTTTAATCAGCTGCCAGCGTGGTTCAAAAATAGTTTTAATGCGGGTTTCGGCAACGGCATCATAAAATGCCTGGGCACGAAACTTCATTGAGGTGGCCTGTTGGAAAAAAATAGGCGAGGGCTTCCCGAGAGAGCCGGGGTGAAATGAAGAGAGAGTCGCAACCATCACAGCGATTAAAGGTATACCTTAGCTTTTCGAAGGCAATATGATAATGGGGAGAATCGCAGGCAATGCAGTTCACCGCAATTAAGGTCGGGTAGGCTTGCTGGAGATAGGCAATATCTTGCATATGTAACTTGATCTGGATTTGATCGAGTTCTTCGGGACGAACTTGTTCCAGCAATGTGTCTAGATCTGACCCACTAGACGCGAAAATGTTGGGCATAGTTATACCACTTGTAATACTCTACGACTGCATCCATGGCCTCATGCAAAGGGAATGCAGGGGCATACTCAAAATACGCCATCACATCTCGGAAATAATATTCAATCACCTGGCATTCCTCTGGGGTAATGCGATCGCGCCAGCGACCAATATTCAAGTCCGAGAGGGTATGAAACACGGTACCATCAAAGTTATTCCCTCTCCAAGAGCGACCGCAGACAGTGGGTTTTAGTAGGGAATCGTGATCCTCAATACCCAAAAACTCTGCCACCTCTGCCATGGTTTGCCGGGGCTGCTGTATCAGGTCTTCGTATTTCAGCACCAGATAAGATGCTTTGCCATAGCGTTGCTGATTATAACGGGCGAGCTCCATCCCCAGTCGGCCCCGATCAATCATGCTTTGAATTAATTGTCGGGGGTCTTCGCCCCGCTGTTGGTAATTCTTAGCCCACCCAGATTTCAGGGAACTATAGTTATCGCGAGGATCTCGAATCACATGCAGAAACCGCGCCTGGGGAAACCAGTCAAAAATATAGTTGGCGTAGATTTCACTACTGGAAGTTTTCTCAACCCAGGCGATGGGAGCTGAAGGAAGACCATAGGTTTGCCAGTAGGCAGCAATCATGGCGGTGAGTAAGGACTTGGGAGTTAGATGGCTCTGCAATGCCTGCTGACGGAAGTTCTGGTGGAGAGTTTCAAAGGGAAAGTCCAGCGGGGGTTGATCGGGGTTCTCGTGATTGACCTTCTCGACTTCTTCCCGGAGATTGCCATAGCAGAAATCAATAATGCGATTGAGTTTTTGATCAACGGTGTAGGCATCGGTATCGTAGGGGGGAAAATAGCCATAGAAAAAGCCACTATCTGCGGGAAAGGTACAGAGTTGGGGATGCCCTTCTAAGAGATTTAAAAACGCAGTAGTCCCACTGCGACGGTGTCCCGCAATCAAGACAGGATGGTCGAGAAAATCGATCTCGGTCATGATGGGGTTTGCCACTCAATTAAGCCTTTATCGTGGAGCTTATTGAGAAAATCTAACACCACCCAGAAATCAAGATCGACCTTCTCGGCAATGTCAAAGACGGACAACTCCCCCTCCATTAACAGCATGATCTTCTCAATGCGATCGAGGAGTTTACGGTTCTCATCACTCTCTCGCCATTCCACCCAGAGACCATAGCGAGAGAGGAAAATTGGCCCCTTGTATTGTCGGATTGGGGTGCGGTCAGCATCTAAGATTTTGAAAATTTCTAGAATGAGATCCCGTGCTGACTCTAGCTGCACCTCGGAAATAATATCGGGGCAGTCCTCGTTGGTGTGGTACTGGGGGTAGGGCCAGCGACTGAGGGAAATAGTAGGAACGTTTACCCCTGGACCATTCAAGCTAATTTCGTCGTTGCAGAGAACTTCTCGAAATTCCCCGGTGCGATAGGTGGGTTGCGATCGCTTCAAGACGTATTCAGCCACCCGGTCGATCGGGGAGTGCCCCTGGGCCGATCGCTGCATGACAAAATCATTCTCGTGTCCCAGCATCTCAGCAAACAGCCCATATTTCATCAGGGGAATCAGATGCTCATGGTGGCTGAGATAGGCAATGGAACCAATGGTTTCAGGGAGGAATAAAAACTTATAGGTATAGTGATGATCCATCTGTGCCAATTGCTTGGCAATGTCCACCGCCACCACGAGGCCAGAAATCGAATCATTCACCTGGTAGGGATGGCAGATATTGGTGATGAAGACAATCATCTCCTGACTGCGGCCTGGAACGGTGAGGTCGCCAATTTTAAGGGTATCGGGGACAAACTCCGCATCAATTTTGACGAAGAAGCGATCGCCCTTGAGGGCATCCAGACGCTGCTTCTGCAGACAAAACCCCCAATCCCGCTGGTAGTAGTTGACCACCCAGGGAATCGCATGGGGACGCTCGGGTAACCGATAGCCCATGTCAGCTAGATAGGATGCGGCCACATGCAGGTGGGGCAGGAGTTCTTCCCGGGAAACCCACTGCTCCATCCGGGGGGAGTAACTGGCGACATGGAGGGGATGATCCTGCATATCCACAATCCGGCGATCGCCATCGGAGATATAGGCTTCACGAACCACCCACTTCTCCGGCACAATCCAAGTCCAGCATTCGGTTCCCGAAGGCACCTCAAAAATTTTCAGATCCGGCAACTCCACCTGCAAGAGCGCCATGGCTTGATCCGTTCCGTCCGACAGTGCCAGACGATTCAGCGGGTAGAGTTTTTCCAGCAGTGTTTTCATGGTGTCTTGCAGAGGCGTTTGCCGAGGAAGTCGTGACCGTGCCTAGGTGAACTTAACATGATTCCAGGGCACCCATGACCTTCTCAATGGCAATCAGAATATCATTCATGTCCCCTGGGGTGTGGGGGAGGCGAATATGCTCATTCAAGACCATTTGCTCAAAATGCAGAATTTCGGCATTTGGACAGGCTCCCAAATAGTAGTTGGTTTGAATTCCCTGATTTTCCGGGGCGGTAAAGGGATAGCCGTGTTTGAAGGCCTGTTTCTGTTGGTAGAGGGGTTGGAGGTAAAGCGGTTTGACATACCCCTGATAGAAACTCATGCCTTCGGCATTCAGGGCAGCCACTAGTTGCTCTCGGGGCAGTCCCAGCACTTCGGGTAGATACCGCAGGGGATAGACATAGTAGGTGGCGAGACTAGCGTCTGGACGATCCCAGGTGTTGGTCGGTTGGCCATCACTGCCCGTCAGCGGTTGCAGGCAGTCATAGTGAGCCAGGGCTTCATTGAGTTGGGCCACGTAGTCAAGACGGATCTGGTTCAGGTGGTCGAGTTTTTTCAGTTGTTCAATGGCGATCGCGGCTTGAATTTCAGTTAAACGAAAATTAAACCCGATCAGATTGGTGATATTTTCGTACCCCGCTGGGCCAACCACCGCTTCCCCATGGTTGCGAATCAGGGCTAACCGATAGCGTAAATCCGGATCATTCGTGGTACAAACCGCCCCTTCTCCCGTTTGAATCGTCTTGTTGACATTCAAACTAAAAATGCCAATATCCCCCAAGGTACCCACGTACCTTCCTTTGTACTTGGCACCATGGGCTTGGGCACAGTCTTCAATCACCTTGAGGTTGTGTTGGCGGGCGATCGCCAGAATGGCATCCATATCCGCCGGAATGCCGAACTGATGCACCACCAGAATCGCCTTGGTGCGATCCGTGACATGGGCAGCAATGGACTGGGGATCAAGACAGCCCGTTGTCAGTTGCACATCGGCAAAGATGGGAATGGCACCATAGAGCAGGGTACAGGCAGCACAGGCACTCATGGTGTAGGGCGAAACGATCACCTCATCGCCATACCCTAACCCCAGAGCTGCGATCGCGGCATACAGCCCTGAGGTAGCACTGTTCATACTCACCGCATAGGCGGCCCCGTAGTACTCGCACCAATCAGCCTCCAGACGTTGTACCCAGGGGCCACCCCAAAAGCTAAAGGGGGGAGAGGGGGTATGGGAACCCTCAAAGAGAGACAGGTAGCCACTGTCTAGCACTGCACACACAGCTTTTTTCTCGGCTTCTCCGGTGGTGAAGTTGTCTAGCCAAGGTTGGGTACGAACAGGGGTGCCACCGTTGATGGCTAAGGCGGAGGATTTCAAGTTCATGACGCTTCAGCAAGGGTGGAGGTCGAAGGGGGACAGGCCAGAGCCTGACACTGCCACACGGGGGGTCATGGTGCCCAGAACCGTTGGTAAATCGACCCCCAGAGCTGAGAATACCGTCTTCTGACCCGATAGATAATCCGCCATCGCCGCGATCGCATGAACAATTCGGGGAGGCTAAACCCTGGAGTTGCAACTGGGGTACCAGTACTCGTTCTCCAAGATTGTTAATAGCGACCTGGGCGATACCAATTTGACTGCCGAAATCCTGGAGGCAAACTCGACCCAGTTGGCACCGCAGATCTAGCTCAAACAGTTGGTAGTACTGCTCATCAAACCCTTCCAAAACCACCACACTCTCTCCAATTTGGATCTGCACCTCGAAATTGTCGTCCGTTCCTCGGCCTCCGGGGGATGGCGTTACTGCCATCACCTGTAATTCCTGCCCCAACAGTAGCCTCAAGGTATCGATCAAATGAACGCCATTATTCAGCCATCCCCCATAATAAATCCCCCGCCCGTTCACCAAGGAGCCAAGTTGCCCAGATTGCAGCAGAGCCGCTGCCCGACGATGGGCTGGGTCAAACCGCCGTGTATGGTTGACAATCAGTTGGGTGGGGACAATCCGATGCAGTTGCAGCAGGTGAGCTAACTCTTCCGATCTCTGGCACACGGGTTTTTCCACCAGCAGCACTTGGGGGGGAACGCTGGCGGTCAAAATCTCGACGGCTTGCTGGTAATGCCAGGGATTGGGGCTACAGAGGCTGATCACGTCTAGCTGTTCCTGGGCCAGCAGCTCTGAGAGCGACCCATAGGCTCTGGGGACTTGCCAGATCTGCTGAAACTGCGATCGCCGCTCTAGGCTGGCATCTACCACAGCCGCCACCTGAAACTGAGGATGCTGATCAAGGGCTTGGGCATGGGTGGTGATGGGCTTAGGGCTACCAGGGAAATCTAGAATTCCGGCAATGCGGCCACAGCCAATAATTCCCACCTGCCATTGGGGTGTACTCACGGGGTTATTCCTGACGAAACACCTTCCACCGCCGCACCACCTGCTGATTGCGGCTGACCAGCTTCGGATGGGCGATCATAAAGTCAATCACCTGAGCCAGACTAAAGCCCGGATTTTGGGGATAGAAGTGCTCATAGATGGCGGTAATCACCTCAAAATCTTCAGCCGTGTCCACTTCCAGATACAGATCGGGGTAGTGGTACCAGGGAGGAGCCTCAAGATTACACAAGCGAAAGTGATCGGGGTGTTGATGGATATGAATGCCCACGTGTTCACGTAAGGCTGCATCTGTTGCCTGTTGCTCCGCCGCCACCAACACCGCCGTCGGATAGACCGCCACCTCCGCGCCGGGGGGATAGGTGGTTTTCAAGCCATTGGTAACATAGTCATAGCAATCAGCCTGTTTCAGGTAGTAGCCAATCATGGCATCCACCAGCAACGGATCGGGTAAGGGGCTGTCGCCCAGCAATTCCACATGCACATCAACCTGGAACGCTTGCAAGGCTCCCACCACCCGTCCCAACACATCTTGTTCGCTGCCTCGGAAACAAGCAACGCCGAGCTGCTGTGCCAATGTGGCCAAGGCATCATCCTGGGGTTCGGTGGAGGTGGCAATAATAATTTGATCAATCAAGCGACTCTGGCGAATGCGCTCGATTTGCAATGCCAACATGGGCTGACCCAAAATTGGTTTCAGGACTTTGCCGGGAAGGCGGGATGATCCCAGTCGAGCTTGAACAGTGGCGGCAATTTTCATTTGGAACCGACGAGGACATCATGCCCGTAAACATTTTCACATCATAGGCAAATGTCGCGTCGGTATGCTATCTGAAAGCTCTGATCACCCTAAAAATACTGCAAAAAATCACCAAAGCTGTTTAAAATCATCTTGCTCGGAGGTTAAGAATTGCAAGAAGCGGTTAGTTGATGCAGCCTTGTCAGGAAATAGAGTCAGTAGTTCTAGGTATCGGCTTGTGGGTTTAGGTAATGCTTTCTTGTCATCCTTGGGGTCAGGCTGACAACGATTTAAATCTTTGCTAGTGACCATGTAGATTGCAATAACAGTAATGAGAGCAGCCATGATCAAGCTTCTAAAAACCAGGGTAGTAGAGAGCTTTGAACTTAGTGCAAGAACCATCCCGATGAGAATGACAACCAGTAAACTACAGATGCATAACAGTAGCCATTTTGCCCATTTCCGTCCTTGAATAAAAAAGTACATCACGATAACAGTTAATAATATCTGACCAATTGCCCACCGATCCCGTGCGATGATTACCAGCGCCATATCATGTTGATTGATCTGTATTTTTCAAGACTTAAACCAGATTACGTAAAAGTTATTGAAGTGCGTGGGATAGCGAACAAGATAATGATGTCATATCAGAATCAATGTTTATCAGGTGACATAGATGGCAAAAAATTTCTGAATCCATTTCTAAAATCTCAGGATGACTTTGACAAAGAAACAGATAAATTTATTAAACTTGTTGCAGAACATGCAGAGCATATATAATCCGCATAACAATTCAAATGCAGCGGACTTACGAAAATCTGCTGTGCTGAGTTTAGTCTTATTTGCAGCCGCTGATTTGAGTCGTTAGGCATCCTCTTTATGAAGCGCGGGCGCGGCGGTGTCAAGTTTGAAGACCTTGCGGTTGGTGAAGGCGCCGAAGCGTCGCGGGGAACCGATGTTGAGGTTGTCTATACGCTTGTGCTGAACCGAGGCGACATTGTGGAGGCCGACCAACCCTACGCGTTTCGCATTGCTGGTCGCAGCGTCATTGCGGGCCTTAAGTATGGGGTTGAGGGGATGCGTGCTGGCGGAGAGCGCAGAATCCGTGTCGGTCCACATCTCGCCTATCGAGACCAGGTGGTTCCGGGCAAAATTCCAGCAAACGCGGTATTGGAGTTCCGGGTGAAGCTACTCAAGGTCACTGCGCAGGAATCAAGCTCGGATGCCTAACAAATCGCTGGAGCGGACGCGTGAAAGATAAAGTACCAAGCTCGTAAGGCAGCGCGCGCGCCGCTCAGCTCAACCGTTACGCTCCCTGCGATTTGTAGACAAGGGACGAAGCTGTGCTTAGAGATTGTGGCATAGATAGAACTCGCAGTACGGATAACCAATCATTGCAGCGGACGGTATGGACATCCTTTCGGAAATGCAGAGTATATTTACCGCCGCTGAATTCAGCTGTTAGCCGTCAATGAACACCGCATGCCGCTACTATCTCAACGGCGAAGTGCCTCATCTCATTGGGCAACGCTGCACTGGCTTTGTTCTCCAGCACGTTTTTCGAAGGTCAGCAGATCACTGATCAAGTCAACGTCGCCTACTTGCGCTTTGCTGAGCAGTGGTATCGCTTGTACTTCGAATGCGAAACTATCTTCTGGCGCATGTCAGAGCCACCGGAGGCGGCAGAAAACTCAGATCTCTCCTATGGGTTGCTGCTCAACGATCTTTCGGGCATGGAGTCTGTCGTCGGTCAAACGGTTCAATCAGTCGCCTACACAGCATTCGAGTCCGGCGATGTGCGAGCCACAATTATGTTTACCAACGGCAAAAGTCTTGAGTTCGAGCATAGCTGTGAAGCCGATTCAACCCGCCTTGCTGGTTAACCCCTCCGTCAAGGGGGCTGCTTGCGGCTTGCCGCAAGCAGCCCCTTACGTCGAACGTTAGAGGGTGTTTTAAAAGTCGTTTAGTGAGTAAAAAAGCTCACTCAGTGTAAGCTGCGAATATGTCGTACACAGCACTGAGAGAGCGTCATGAGTAAAGCTTACCCCAGTAATTTGTCTCAAGCCCAATTTGAACTACTCAACGACTTGATACCCGAGCCGAAATTCGGTGGTCGTCCTCGTAGCGTCGATATGTGGGATGTTCTGAACGCCATTTTCTATGTTTTGGTGGAGGGAGTGCGATGGCGAGGGTTGCCAGGGGATTTTCCGGCATGGCAAACCGTATACACCTACTTTCGTCAGTGGCGCAAAGATGGAACCTGGGTGCGGATGCACGACCGATTGCGAGAGTGTACCCGAATTGAACAGGAGCGTCATCGCAGCCCGTCGGAAGCGATTATCGACAGTCAAAGTGTCAAAAGTGCCGCTGGAGTGAGCCAATCGGTGGGCTACGATGCGGGCAAACAAATTA
>NZ_JJML01000031.1 GCF_000775285.1 Neosynechococcus sphagnicola sy1
GCTATCAAACTGCTCGAACAAGGGTTCGACGTAACTGCTGCGATGTCAATTGCTGACGAAATAACCACACGGTTGTGGCATCCGGGAACGCGCTCTTCAATCCCTAGATGGAGAAAGCGCATGAACGATAGGCGGTCGTTGATTTGGTACTCTAAGGATTCGTCGCTGATGTTGTACAACTGCTGCAATATCAACATCTTGAACAGCAGCAAGACATCGGTGGGTTTGCGTCCGGCGTTGCTTTTGCGAGGTTTGTCGTGAATTTGCTCCAGGATGGGGCGAAACTCTTGCCAAGGGATAATGCTGTCTAGACGAATCAGGATGTCTTGTTTCTGGGCTAGGATTTCATAACGCTGCTCTAGATCCCAAAGGCTTTGTTGTCCCATAGCTGTGAATGGATGACTAGTCTAATGCTCAATGATCTCATTGTTTCCTTGATGTGAGACAGCTTTGACTGAATTTTTCGAGGTGCCCTTAATTCTTCTCTAGCTGCTCCTTTGCCTCAAAAGATCGGCACTTGCACTCAGAGCTTTGTGAAAGAAATTTCCTATCGTCTTTCAGCTCCCGACTCTAACGGAGTTTATATTCCAGTTTCCGGATCAGGCAGTGCCATCTCATTTACAAATGGGGGATATCAAGTCAGTTATGACGATGTACCAGCCATTCATGCAAGCCGCGAAGGTGACCCAGTGAGAGTTTGTCTGACGTTTATTCCTGACTGTTCACGCGCTCCAGCAGGAGACAAAAGGGGGCGTATCTATCTAACGACTAATCTCCGAACTGGTAGTAGTTGGCAACTACCGGATAGCGAGCACAGATGTGGCGGAGCCTAGACTATGCCTTAAAGCCAAAGCGATTGGGGGTTTAGATTTGAAAGTTTTTTGGTAAGGGGCGCGGCTTTGTTTTATCCGCTGGTGGTGTAATTTCACCAGTTCCCAGAGCATTACCCTTGAATTAAGCCAAACAGTTAGCCCAACGGTTAGGTTGACACCTAGGGGATTGGGGACTAGCAATCGGTACATCTGCACCCCAAAGCACCATGTACCTGAACCCCCATCAACCCAACACCCACCGTCGACGAGGACAGCATTCGAGAGATCGCATCCTTGAGGCCCTGCAACACCATAGTGACCAGAGCCGCGAAGACCTGATGCGCCAAGCCAACCTCACCTATGACCAGGTGCGCGACCAGACCCGCAATCTCTGCATTGATGGCCGATCCATTCCCGGATTGGTCAAAACGGCGAACAGCGGTATTCCCTACGCAGCACTTCAGCAATATTCAGCCTCTCCCTTGCAATTTTGTGCAGTTGGGCATTAGCAATGCAGCCAGTGAGTTCTGGCAGCAGCGATGGCAAAAAAATGGCAAGAAATTACCCTGGGGGAGATCTGGCAGTCCGGTACAGTTAAATTCCGGCAGATGCGCCGCCACCTCAAAGCCTACAGCCCAGTTAAATTAGACCTGCAAGCCGCCCAACGGCTCTGGGGAGTAGTCGCCCCAGCAATCATGGCACCCCTGCTCTATGTACTGGAAGGGTGGAAAACCGAGAAATTATTGTCGCCATTACCAGAAGTGGAACCAGAAGCAGTTGCTCTGGTCGAGCAACCCAAACATAAACCCTGGTACAAGCGAACAGAACTAGTCGAACAGGTGTTGAAACAAGCCTGGGAATTGGGCTACCGCACCTATAGCCAACTGATGGCACAGGTAAAGCAGTTAACGGGTAAAGGATGCAGTAAAAGAGCGATCGCCCGATTTGTCAAAGAGCGCAAAGCATCAATAATTGGCAGTGAGGTGTAGTTGGCCTATCTGGAGCGACACGTCAGAACCCTGAGCAATGGGCTGAAGCGGGTCTATCAGTATGCAGTTGACCCGAACGGAGAGCGGCATTCCCTGGGGAGTACCGATTACCCCATCACTTCAAAAGTCCTCTATCGCCGCCCGACCCAAAAACGCATCGTCGCCACTAGCGGTTAGAGCGAGACAAACATGAGCGCGATCGCAGTTTTCAACTCGCCCAGCTCCAGCTGCGGATGCAGGAGTTAGACAGTCAACTTGTGGCGTTGTCCGCCGTCAGGAGTCCCTATGCCGGAACCATCAAGAAGGTTAAGTGGTTGGAACAAGCTGATCAAAACCTTCGGGTGGAGCTTACTTTGGATCTGTCTGGCAAGTCCAGCCCTCAGTCTGCCCCGGCAGCTCCCACCGAAACCTCCAAGCCCTGATGTAGAAGAGACTCCAGACTCACCCCCAGAACCAGCTGACCCGGAGACGATGCAGACAGATCCTAACCCGTTAAATCCGGCGGGTGATTCTCTGGATCAACTGATTAAACTGCGGTTCAATGATGATGCTTGGCAGGCGATGTTAGGGGAGCTGCCCTGTCTAACGGCTTCCGAGCCTTGCATTCGCCAGCTTCAAGGGTTGGCGGTGCAGAACTCCACGACCCTGAAGGAGATCGACCAACGCCTAGAAGCTATCAATGAAAAAATCGACCAGGCCAGGAAAAATAATCAGGCTACGGTGCGTCTGGGGGTGTTTGAACCGTTGGTGCAACGGTATTTAAGCCTGGAGAATGTGACGACGATTGATAACCAGGGGCGAACAACGACGCAGCAACGGGGGTTTCTGGATCGGCTGGCGAGTTTGTTTATTCAGCCGTTGACTTCCATCAATGAAATTTTGTCACTAGTGGGACTGCCACTTTTTAGAAATCAGATTGGTGGTGACCCAGCGGCGCAGCAACGCAGCATTGCGATCGCTGACCTTCAGGTGAAGGTGGCGGAAATCATCAAAGGTCGGGCAGAGATTGCCGACAAAATTCGGGAGCAGGTGATTTTGACGGTGTTGGACTTTGACCAGACCCGGCGGGAGTTTCAGATCTCCCAGGAGGTGGCAAAGCGGGAGACGCTCAGAACTCGGTTGATTGAGGTGGATTACCGTTTTGGACAGGGGGACACGGTAAGTTACCTGGGGAATCTCTCTGCATTGGATCGGCAGAAAGCCCAGGCGTTTCGGGAGTGGGCGCGGCTGCGAAGTCAGTTGGCACGGATCAAAATTTTGGTGTTGGGGGTGGAGGAATAGATCTATTACTGAAACTCAACTGGGCCAGCATTGAAGTTTGGATAGCCAGGGAATTGTGGCGGCACATACAACACCCCGTTATTACAGAGGGGTGCAGGGACTCTGGCACCACCCAACCCAGAGCCATAGAACAAACTGACCCCCGCTGCATTAAAAAAGCTCACCGTTTGGGTTTGAGGATAGCCCGCCACCGAGACATAGACCACCCCGCAGGCATTGGCCTTCAGCTGCTTCCGCAACGACAAATCGTGATAAGCCACCGTCACACTGCTGTAGGGAACCTGATTAGCCACATAGACCGTGGGCGACTCACCGGAACGAAACAGAACTGCGGGCGGTGTGCCCTGGAGCTGCCCATTTTTGCAACTAATCTGCCCAACGGGTAGCACCCCAACAGCCGTCGTCGTTCCTCCAACGGTTATTGTGGAGCTATAGGTCAGCGGCCATGCAGCGCTATTGGTAACGGCTGCATAGCCGCAAGCATTGACACTCAGCTTCCGTTGCCGGGGTACACCCTGGAACACCACCTCAATCACCTGGTAAGGCTCCAGACCCGTCAGACCAAGTTTCTCTGCCGGGGTAAAGAACGCAAATGGAGAGGCCAGGGCAGACTCACAACCCAACAGCAATAGGGTTGCCGCTGAGAGGATGTAGATTAACCGCTGCAATAACTGATAAGTCATAAAGCACCTACAAAAAAGCCCCCGTGTAGGGGCTGATACCTGAATGAAGCGTGGTCGAAATTAATCCCAACCCGTGGGGTAATAGGCAATGCCTTTGCTGCAAATCGGCGCAACCTTTGCGGTCAAACTTGATGGGTTGCTGATGGTAACCACCGTGGTGGGGCTTTCAGAAGCCGTCTTGAGGACAATGCTGCTGGTACCAATGGGGTAAGCATCCGTTGGCTTGATTACCAACATGCCGCAGGCACTGGCCTTTAAACTCCGTCCTGAGGGCAGATTTGGGTAGGTGACTTCGACGCTGCCGTAGGGAGTTAAGGAACCCACAAAGATATCCCCCTCACTGTTTTTACTCACCGTTGCCACAGGAGAAGTCGTCAGCTGCCCATCTTTGCAAACTGGAGACGGGCCAGAGGGTAGACTTGCCACGGTGTGAGTGGTTCCAGCAATCTTGATCGTCGCTCCCATGGGGTAGCTATCGGAATCTGAGATCTTGGCAATCCCACAAGGAGAGGCTGAAATCGATCTCGAGCGGGGAACGCCAGCAAATTCAGCTCGATAGGAGCCATATTCAGACAGACCAACGATGCCCACGGCACCATCGGCGGTTTTGAAGGTGACGATCTCGGCCTGGGCGGGTAACAGGGGAGAGGTAACGGCGGCGATCGCTATTGCAGAAGCTGCCAGTTGGTGTTTAAGGTTCATAGATTCCTCATGCATGAGTGAATAGCCCCGGAATCTATACACCAACCTCTAGACTGGTCAAGATGAAGCAAGTGATTTCTCTGCTAGCCCTTGGCATCGTTGCTGCTACTGGCTGTTTTGCCTGCAAGGTGATTGCTAACCCCCAGAACATTACTGCTGCCAGTGGTGATCTCTGGCAGGTTGTTCCTAAGCGGGTTCATGATGGCGACACTTTCCGGGTCAGCCGCAATGGGGAGGAACTCAAAATTAGGAGTTGTGGCATTGATGCGCCAGAACTGAAGCAACCCTTGGGTGAGGCCAGTCGAGATTATTTGCGATCGCTGCTCAACAAGGCAGGGAATCAGGTGCGGTTAAAGATTGTCGATCGCGATCGCTATGGTCGGCAGGTCGCTGAGGTCTTTACTCCCGATGGCAATCTGATTCAGGAACAACAGGCCAGGGCAGGCATGGTCTATGTTTACCAGAAATATATTCATAATTGCCCAGAGGCTCAGGCAATTATCAAAGCCGAGGCGGCTGCCCGTCAGCAACGTTTGGGGGTGTGGGCAAAACCAAATGCCATCCCACCGTGGGAGTGGCGTAGAACTCATCAATAAACAGTTGTGTTTCTGCCGGATTGGGTCTTATGAATGCCCCCAATGAATTTGGGCATGGATGTGAGAACCAAAGGCTTTACCCTGGTTGAAATTCTGATTACACTCACGGTTCTGGGGGTGCTGGCTGCCATTGTCGCCCCAAACTTGCTTGGACTTTTAAACAGACAACGGATGAATGCCGTGCGAGGGGAAATCTTACTGGCGTTGGAGCAAGCGCAGTCAAATGCCAAAACAACGGGGTCAGATCAAGTGGTGAGGTTTGACACCACCGCTGACCCTCCCCGATACAGCATCGGCACAAGCTGGAGAAACTTTAATGGCATTAGTGCGGGTCAGATCCGGTTGGTCACCACTGCCCCATCGATCCAATTCAATCACCAGGGCTTACCTGATCAGGAGGTGATTCCCTTCATCGCCACAGTGTCTCTGGTGAATTTTCCTAACTCCAAAAAGTGTGTGATGGTCAAGACTTTGTTGGGGGCGATGGGAACTTACGAAGATAGCCAGTGTGACTAAAAATTCATCGCTGAGTAGGAGAAAACTTAAACAGCATCATCTGGGAGAGGAGGGTCAATTTTCAAGCCCTTTCGACTGCTCTTGAGGTTTTTCCACAACGCTTTGATTTGCTCGAATGCTTCTTGAGATGAAACCTTACCGCCTGTCTCCAGGGCACAAATCAAACCTACCTTGTTCGCAAATTCCTGTAGATTGGCGTTGAAAACCAGATTCTGGGGGGAAAACTCACCGTAATATCGACTGCGGGGATTAAGAAAATCATCCTTATCAGGTGGCTTATCCTCAGACATGCTGTCACGACTCCCTAAACTAGCTTCACCAACTTCTGATACTGTCGCTCCAGGGCGGCGACTCGTCTGCTCAAGGAACTCACCGATTCAGCATCAGTTTTTCCCAGGTAAGCAGCGATCTCCCTGGATAATTCATAATAATTCATACCTTACAATCTTTGCAGATCGCCTCCAAAATCAAGTGTAAGGACTATCTGCTGAGTCGGCTAACGGCAAAGTTGTGCGGCGGTAAGTAGCTTTTGACACCCATTGATAACTCCTGCTCCGTCCGCACCAACGACGGGTTCGGCATCAACTGACTAATTCATCTTGGTGTAAGAGTCTTTGTATTTATGGATAATCAGATTTATGATGAATCATTTAAGCCAGATTTCAACTTGTCCCGCTGGAACACGATACTTTGTTGTTGAGAGGTCTATTAGTTTCTCAATCTTGATACCTTGATTTTTCTCAAGGTATGCTTGCAAATTTTCAGAGATCTGCTTATCTGCTGTATTAGCATATCGAATATCATTCTGTTCAATTCCAGGAGCCGATACACCTTTGCTTTGGAGTTCTTTCTGAAGCTTTTCGGCTAGCTCTTTATTACTTTTATACTGAATATACACGAGTCTGATGCCAGCTAAACTGTGTTAAGCAAGCACCCCGCAAGTTTTACTTCCAGCTCCCTGGCCATGGGAGGGCTGACTCAGCTTAGAAGGGACTTTTGATCCAGGAAGTATACGTTTTTAAACACTCTCAATGGGAAGGGCGTTGCTATAATCCCCTTGCAGAGAGCGTTGAGAGCCTAACCATGCTTCCAGAAGCTGATGATTGGGTATTTCAGGGGCGCTGTCCCAACCACCGCTCAAGTTCACTTAACAGCAACAGGAATTCTTAAATCATGACGGACTGGCAGATCATTCCCGGCGGTATTACGGCTCCCAGAGGTTATCGCGCCGCAGGCATTACGGCAGGACTCAAACCCTCAGGACTGCCTGATCTGGCGCTGATTGTTTCTGATGTAGAGGCGATCGCGGCTGGGGTGTTTACAACCAGCCAAGTCCGAGCGGCCTGTGTGGATTATTGTCGGCAGCGATTACAGGCCAAACCCACTGCCCAAGCCATTTTGATCAATTCGGGTCAAGCCAACGCAGCGACGGGAGCCGATGGTTGGATCGATGCCCTAGAGTCAGCCCAGTTGCTCAGCCAAGCCTTAAAAATTGACCCAGAATCGATTCTGCTCGCTTCAACTGGTGTCATTGGTAAACGGATCAAAATGGAAGCCTTGCGCAGGGGCATTCCCTCACTGGTAGCCAGCGTCTCCCCTGACGGGTCAGACCTGGCAGCCCGAGCGATTATGACCACGGATTTAGTGCCGAAGTCCATTGCCCTGGAAACCCTGATCGGCGATCGCCCGGTGCGAATTGGGGGGATTTGCAAGGGGTCTGGGATGATCCACCCCAATATGGCCACGATGCTGGCCTTTGTTACCTGTGATGCGGCGGTATMCCCCCCCCGTGTGGCAACACATGCTCAGTCGTGCCGCCGATCGCAGTTTTAACCAGGTGACGGTGGACGGAGATACCAGCACCAATGACTCTCTGATGGCCCTGACCAACGGTGAATCCCGTACCCCGGCGATTACGGAGGCGGGTGCTGAGGCTGAGAAACTAGAAGCGATGCTGACGGAGGTTTGTATGTACCTCGCCCAGGCGATCGCTCGGGATGGAGAAGGAGCCACCTGCTTGGTAGAAGTGCAGGTCACGGGAGCCAGTGATGATGCCTCCGCCCGGAAAATCGCCCGAACCGTTGCTGGCTCTTCCTTGGTAAAGTCTGCGATCTTTGGTCGTGACCCGAACTGGGGACGGATTGCTGCCGCAGCGGGACGGGCAGGAGTACTGTTTGACGCGGAACAACTGCGAATTCAGCTGGGTGAGTTTTTGATGATGGAGCAGGGACAACCCTTAGCCTACGATCGGGCAGCGGCCAGTGAGTACATGAGACAAGCCGCCGCTGGGGTATATCTCCAGTCCGATACAGTGGAGATCGCCGTCCGTGTTGGGAGTGGGACTGGGGCTGGCATCGCTTGGGGCTGTGATCTCAGTTATGACTATGTAAAAATCAATGCCGAGTACACCACTTAATAGCAAAGATATCAGGCAGGGGAGGGGGAATCACTGGCCAGGTAACTCAGTAACCAGTTGGCAATGGTCGCACGGCGGGTTTGACGCGGAACCAGCTCGCCAACTTTGTAACCGGCAAACCCCAGTTGTGTTTTCAGAAGCTGCTTATGCTCAGCAGGAATCGAGCGCGTTAGTTTCACCGTTGCGGGGCGGCTTTCAATAAAATTGGGAGGCTCAGGATAGGCTTCCCGCCAGTCCGCCTGCACCCGATCTGTTTCCCAGTGATTGCTCTGGGGATGATAGCGATAACCGAGGCAATGCCAAACCAGTTGGTTCGCCGTAGCATCCTCCAGGGTGTCATTGAGGATTTCCCAGATGGTTTCTAGGTTCAGGGGGGGGTAGGTCAGACACAACAAATTTTGTTGAGTGGGGGAGTGCAGAATAACGGTAATTGACACTTCCACGGCTAAAGCGCGTGGGATTCTTGGTTCCTAGAGATTACTTGCTCTAGCAGGTTCTCACCAACCAGAGTAGGGGTATTCTCTCCCCAAGCGTTGCACGGTTCAAGACCGAAAGTTCCTGTATGCCCTACAGTACTCAATCCCCGACTGAGGATGATTAAAGTCAGTGAAGAGGTCACCCCTTCCACTGCTCTACAAAACGAAACGTTATAGTTTCCCATCATTCCGCTCCTCAGTAAAGCAGATTGCCCTGTCAACCTATCTGATGACACGCCCTAGCTCTAGTAAAATTCAGTGACTAGCCAGTAGGCTACATTGGAGGCATGGAGAATCTTGATTCCATTGCAGTTTTTTAATGTAGGAATGGCCTGTTTAGCTTTCACGATGATTTAGTTAATGTTGGATCAATTCTTAGAAGCTTCTCCGAACCTAGGGTTTGATACCCTGATGGTATTGTTGGTTTTGATATCCCTAGAAGCAGTTTTGTCGGCGGATAACGCCATTGCCTTAGCCGCCTTAGCCCAGGGACTGGAAGATAAACAGCTAGAGCAGCGGGCTCTGAATTTAGGTTTAGCGTTAGCACTGGTGCTCCGGCTAGGACTAATTTTGACAGCAACCTGGGTGACGAAATTCTGGCAGTTTCAGCTGCTAGGGGCAGTCTATCTGTTATGGCTAGCCCTGCAATACTTCACATCAAAGACGGATGCGCAAGATCACCACCATGGGCCGCGGTTTACATCCCTGTGGCAGGCAATTCCGCTGATTGCCGTGACTGACTTGGCGTTCTCCCTCGACAGCGTCACCACCGCGATCGCCGTGTCTCAAGAAACCTGGCTGGTGTTAATCGGTGGCTTGATTGGCATCATCACCCTCCGCTGCATGGCGGAACTCTTTATTCGCTGGCTGGAGGAGTTTGTCTATCTCCAGGATGCGGGCTACTGTACCGTCTCTTTGGTGGGGTTAAGACTGCTGCTGCGGGTGATCAATCCCGATCTGGTACCGCCAGAATGGATGATGATTACGGCGATTGGCTTGTTGTTTGTCTGGGGGTTTTCCCGCCACAATCCCAGTCCCACGCCGAAACAGACCGATGACCAGCGGCCCCCCAAGGATGAATAGTGCCTATCAGATAGGGCAAGTTCCCTACCTGGTATGCCACTTTGATGTCATTGCTCGAAATTGTGTGGCGATGGTAGATCAGGCAGCTGCTTAGAATTAGCGTTTAACAGCTTGCTTAACGTCTGCCTGACCCGCACTATGATTGCTGAGAAGGGTTACTCCGCTAGCCACGGAGCCAAACAAGGCTGCCAACTGGCTAGTTCCTCTTCCTTAAACCA
Source organism: Neosynechococcus sphagnicola sy1 (assembly GCF_000775285.1). Classification (NCBI taxonomy): domain Bacteria; kingdom Bacillati; phylum Cyanobacteriota; class Cyanophyceae; order Neosynechococcales; family Neosynechococcaceae; genus Neosynechococcus; species Neosynechococcus sphagnicola. The sequence continues at coordinate 9,773 of NZ_JJML01000031.1, forward strand.
CAGGGCAATTTCCCGTTGGGCAGTTTCAATGGCATCCGAGCCATGAATAATGTTGCGACCAATGCTGATCCCATAGTCACCCCGTAGGGTTCCCGGTTCCGCAGTGAGGGGATTGGTGGCTCCAATGATCTTGCGGGCTGAAGCAACGACACCATCTCCTTCCCAGACCATGGCAACTACGGGGCCAGAGGTAATAAATTCCACTAAACCTGCAAAGAAGGGCTTTTCTCGGTGAACGTCATAGTGTCTTTCGGCCAGTTCTCGACTCACATGTATGAGTTTCAATCCAACCAAGGTAAACCCTTTGACCTCAAACCGCCGAATAATTTCACCAACTAAGCCCCGCTGGACACCATCCGGTTTGATTGCTAAAAATGTTCTCTCCACAGTTGCACGGCTCCTAACGTTTGTCCTCAACCTTTCGTATCTTAGCGACATCCGTCCCCTGGAATTGAGCCTGCCCCTGGGAAGTTCTAGATTCTAACTCCTTCGCGATCGCACACCTGAGGCAGAGATCAACCCGCTAGGTAAGGGAGTAGACCTGTCCAGCAATCAAGAGGCGAGTAATCCCTTTGGCCTGCAACTGGGCAGAGGTTTTATACAACATCCGGCTATCGGGTACCTTGATCACCCGTTGATTCCGGTTAGAAAAGCGGCGTGCCACCCGATGGTTATCGAAGATTGGGAGCGTCTTTTTCTGGATTTCTTCGTCAGGAATCTGTCCCAATTCACCAAAATCTTTGAGGGGACGGGTGACCAGTTCAGCGGTGCGATCCACCACCAGGTAACAGGTGCGAGGAATCGCAGCTTCTGTCAAGGGTAAGACTTCAACCCGGCTCCCCGCTAGAACCTGCATTCCCAGGGTGGAGAACTCAGCGTCATCATCCAGGCCGTCTGTTTCGTCGTCGTCTTCGAGATCGTCGCCATCCAGATCTAGATCATCTTCGTCTTCGTCTAAGTCATCTTCTAAATCGGTCTCTTCCGGATTGATCGGGTCATGACGGCGTATCGGTAGCAGTTCAGCGCGTAGCTCAGCCAGGGCAGCAGCATTAGCTGAGTCTGAAGTACTCCTATCGTTGTCCAGTGATCGCGCCAATACAGAAGCGTTAGCTGACAAATCCAGCAGGTCTAACTGATCGGATGCAGAGGTTGAGTCGGGGTCGTGCTTAAGAGTGCGCCGGGGGGGGGTCTGGTTGCTCCCGTTTCCGCATCTCAGGGACGAGGGATGCCGTTACTTCTAAGATCTTCTCATCGGGTGCTACATCTAGCGCGGGGGGGAGAAGTTCAGGGGTGGCTGGGACATGGGGCTGAACCTGTCCAGACCGTTTCTGCTGCACCAATGCCTCGTATTCCGCCGCTAAGAGGCTGCTCTTCAGAATACGAATGATGGTTGTGTTGCTGACACCGTAGCGACTAGCCAGTGATGTAGTTGTTTCATCCGGCTGTTGATACAGATTCAGAATGTCGCGCTTGTCAGAGTCAGACAGTTTAGAGGGGGGCATGCCACAGGGGGGGAGAATGGGAAACTGGAAAAAACTGGCGACTGAAGAGTTTCTCCATTCTACGATGGGTGATAGCGAACCTGCCGATGCAGCTCGGACTTTGCCTTATGCCTTTATATCTGAACAGTTGGAGGGTAATCTTGCCAGTTGCCTTCCCAGAATGGGACAGATAGAATTTATAGCATTGCGCATTTATCTGCTCTCGTAGCTCAGTGGATAGAGCAACCGCCTTCTAAGCGGTCGGTCGTTGGTTCGAGTCCAACCGAGAGCGTCGAATCGAACCCGTTTCTAGAGCCACCTTGATAGCGCTGACAAAGAACGGTCTGGACAAGTCACCGCGAAAAGACTCCATGGCTCCACCAGACTTAGATGGTAACAAGATCCCAATATTAAAAGCCCTTGGGCGTCTTTCCGTGTTTCGACTCCAAGGGCTTTTAAGTTCTATTCTTACTCCTCACCTGTCATCAATAATCCCACGGATGCCTAGAGATCGTGGAGGATATTGTGACACTTTTGAGATTGGCATAGGACAGGGCTGGCAACGAAGGATGAGGGAAACTATAGTCTTCTGCGGTTCCTTGCGGGAGAGACCGCAGTAGTGATACCAATTGAACGTGAAGAATAGGCTCCTCCTGCTTTAACAAAAGCGCTGCGGGGTAAAGCCTTCAAGCTTCCGACGATGCTACCTTCATTCAAGATTGGTATTAGGCAATGGTGTGCCCAGATTCCAGGATGGCCTGCTTCACTGCTGTCTCCATAGCTTGGGTTTCGACGGTGACGACTTTGCTTTTTAAATCAACCGCAACGATGGCAGTTGCATCCAGTTTTTGGATGGCATTGCGAACGGAGTCCGCACAACCGGCGCACGCTAGGGAGTCAACTATAAGTTGTAAAGCCATAATTCACAAATGTCTTAGCGAATGGATCTTCATTTAAATTATGGCAACAGTAAGGCACCGCTTCTCAGATGCCGTCCGAGCACATTCCAACTGTGATGGTTTGGTTCTGCCTCCAGCGATCGCCCAGAAGTCCAAGATGATGATATTCCCCTGCTAACCCAAAATGGCTGACTCCTATACCCCTGTTCCTTTAAGGCCAATACAATCGATTCAAGCACTCTTTGCTCGCCGCGACTTAACCCCCTGTGAAAAGCTGGAATGTCTCAAGTTTTATCTGACAGCCTATGGGCATCGTTCTCTTTTTGCGACGCTGCCGCGATCGGGCTTGAACTATACCCAACTGATGGTGGAAGTTGCCTGGGATATTGCCCAGGGCGGTACCGGGGAGTATTACTACCGCAACAATAAATTCTTTCTGGTGGCCAATGTCAGACTGGCTAGAACGGCGTTAGACTATCGTACCCCCATCAGCCTCCGGCGTGGCTTTGACTTCCATCCCCTGCAAAAGCCCGTGATTTATAGCACCCATGACCCCTACGATAGGATTCAAAATCTTCAGCGATCGCAGATGCACGTCGTTGTCCTAGTCAGAAATATGTTTCAGCAACTGGAGTCTTGGTTGTTCCACTCTGGCTATGCCGTTGAAACCCAGGCAGACTTCATCCGGGATGGCTTTGTTGACCGCAGCATCCACTTTTACAATAGTTGGGGACATTTTCTGGAGCGTCATCCGAACTCGCAGCTCCTGAAGTATGAAGACTTGCGGGGACATCCAGAACAAGCCCTAAGGCTGCTTTCCCGGTCCTGGAATCTTCATTTTCCGGAACCTGCCATTGAGGCAGCGGTTGCCAAATGTACCAAGCAGGAAATGCTCAAGGTAATCAATCAACAACAACGGGGGCAGAATCCTCGGGTTTCAGACCGGGATGCCCAACTAGCTGTCTTTACGGTCGAAACCCTGAAACGAATTCAGGAGCAGATTCATCAGCATCTCAAGTATAGTTTTGGGTATGATTACAGCACCCTGCCGACTGTGCCTCGTCTAGGGGGAGAAGCTCTGTGAACCCTGCTGCCGGAACCTACCGTAAGCACAACAGTTTTATTGATATTCGGCAATCCGATCCCCATCGGAGTGCCGTCATGCTCCGGCTCCAGGCATTCCGCGATCGCCTCCCGACCCTGGCATTCTCTCCCTACCAGGTTGAGATCATGACTCAGGCCTGTAGAGATCTGCTCCAACCCTCTCCTGTCCCTGCTGCCTCGGAGCTAGCCCCTCCCTTGCAACTCCATGCCAATACCCTGGAAGAAATTTCCCGGCTCTCTGACCGTGACCTGCCGCGATATTTGTTCTACCGCTATCGCTACGAAATTTTCCCCCAGATCTATCGTCTGGATGATTTTCCGCCCTGTTTACAGGTAGAGCCGACCTCAATTTGTAACTATCGCTGTGTCTTCTGTTATCAGACCGATGCCACCTTTAGCCACCCCCAGCAGGGGCACATGGGGATGATGAGCCTCGATCTGTTTCGGCAGGTGATTGATCAGGCTGCGGGCAACTGTGAAGCCCTGACCCTGGCCTCACGGGGGGAACCCCTGCTCCATCCTGAGATCGAATTGATGCTCGCCTATACAGCGGACAAGTTTTTGGCGTTGAAGCTGAATACCAATGCCTCCCTTTTGGATGAGCGCAAAGCCCACGCCATTCTTCAGGCGGGGGTCAACACCGTTGTTTTTTCTGTGGATGCGGCGGCAGAACCCCTTTACAGTCAACTGCGGGTTCACGGCAAGCTGGAACGGGTGGTTGCCAATATTCGCCAGTTCCAGGAGATTCGCACCCGTCACTATCCTGAATCCACAACGATTACCCGCGTCTCAGGGGTCAAGTTCCAGGCCGACCAAGATTTAGACACCATGGAAGACTTCTGGGCCGATTGGGTGGATCAGGTGGCCTTTGTCTCCTATAACCCTTGGGAGAACACCTACCAGCAACCTGTCAACCAGGTAACGACCCCCTGTTCCGATCTGTGGCGACGAATGTTTGTCTGGTTTGATGGCACGGTGAATCCCTGCGATGTGGATTACAAATCGACTCTGAGGCTGGGAAAGGCAGGCGGCGACTTGCCCCAGGGCAACCCATCGATGAATCGCCTCTCCCAATTGTGGACGGGGGAGGATTATCAGCGGCTCCGTACCGCCCATTTGTCCCACCAGCGACAGGTCGCCGCTCCTTGTAATCGGTGCAGTGTTGTCTAAGAGGTTCGTGTTGAGTCAGCCACCGCCGCAGCCATTGACTGCGAATTCCCTGATCCATCTCCCCTCCCCCATCCCAGCCCTCTCCAAGGTCTATCGGGTGCGGGAATCAGGGTCTGAGACCCAGTCCTATATTTGCCTCGATCGCAATGAGCGTTTGCAACCGTTGCCCGATTGGTTTATGGAGGCGCTACGGCAGGCGATTGACAGCCAACTGCTCACCAGTTATCCAATTCAAGACCCACTGTTGGACTTACTTGCTGCCCAGTGGCAGTTGCCGAAGTCCCATCTGCTGCTAACGCCGGGTTCGGATGGGGCGATCAAAGCTCTCTACCAAGCCTATTTGCATCCGGGGGATGGCATCGTGATGTTGCAACCCAGCTATGCGATGTACCCGGTTTATACCCAGCTATTTCAGGCCCAGGCGATTCAGATTCCCTTTGCCCCCGATCTCTCGGTTGATCCCCATCACCTCTTGGCCGCGATTGAACCGGGGGTTCGTTTAGTAATGCTGGCCAATCCTAACCAGCCCACGGGCACCCTGCTGGAACCAGCGGTGCTGCACCAGATTTGTCAGCAGGCGGCTAGGGTCGGGGCCTTAGTGGCCGTTGATGAAGCTTACTATCCGTTTTCTCAAACCACCGTTGTCCCCTGGGTACAACACTATCCCCACTTGGTGGCGATGCGGACGTTCTCGAAAGCAGCGGGTCTGGCCGGCTTGCGCCTGGGAGCGGTGGCTGCCCATCCCCAGGTGGTGGGCAATTTGTTCAAGGTGAGATCAGCTTACGATGTCAATAGTTTGGCCATTGTAAGTGCCTTCCTGGTGCTCACCCATCCTCAAATTGTTAGCGACTATGTGGCTGAGGTCAAAGCAGGACAGGAAATCCTGGAGCAGGGGGCGCGATCGCTGGGCTTAGTTCCCCTGCCCACCCATACCAACTTTCGGTTGATCCGGGTCGGGCATTGCTGTACACCGGGGGATCTAGTAGCGGCATTGCGCGATCGCGGCTATCTGGTGAAAGGCCCCTTTGATGCCCCTTGCTTAGCGGGTTGTATCCGCGTCACCGTGGGGCCGCCGGATTTAATGGCAGCGTTTATCACCACGCTTCAAGCCTGTATGGCGGCACTGATGAATCAGACCATAGGAACATAACTATGGAACAAAAATACCAACCGACTCTGATTCTCATGGGGCAACAACAGCGGTGTGGCGGCTCTTTGCTGACACGGCTGTTTGATTCTCACCCCCAGTTGTGGGTTCATCCCACGGAAAACTACAGTGGTCGTCCCTACAAATATCACTTTCCCAACCTCAACCTCCCAGCCTCCCCCCAACAGCTCTGGGTGGATCTGCAAGAATATCCGCTGATCGCCCAGGGAGGAAGGGGCAAGATCAGTAAGGGTCGCTATCAAATTTATGAATTTCAGTACGATCCTGCCTGCCATCAGCAACAATTTATCCAGCAACTGTCAACGGGTGAAGATAGTCAACGCCGGATCTTACAAGCTTATTTTTCCTCGCTGTTTGGGGCGATCGCCAATTTTCAGCCCCCAGGGACTCCTCGCTACTATGCCTACTTCACACCCCGGCAATGCCTCTATGCTGAGGAATTTTTTGCCGACTTTCCCGATGGCCATGTAATTCAATTGGTACGCCACCCCTTGGCTTACTATAATTCGGTCAAGTCCCATAACCGTTACTACGATCTAGAAATCAGCAAGTTTGTCTGGCGCTTGTTTTATCTGCGAGCGATGGATGCGCTGGTGCAGGGATGGAGGAACTACCACATTGAAATTTTTGAAGACCTAGTGGCTGACCCCAATGGTGTTATGGGGCGGCTAGCGACACGCCTTCAGATTCCCTTTGTGCCGACCCTACTCACCCCAACCTTTAATGGAGAGCCTTGGGGAGGCGATAGTAATTTTGGGGAATTAAAAGGTGTCAGCCCATCGGTGATCGATCAATATCGCCACCACCTCTCCCTCGCTGAAATCGATGCCTTTGCAGCCGAAATCGAGCAATATCAGTCCCTATGCGGTCTTCTGAGGCAGTCCCGACTGCCAGCGATGCCCGACCAGTCCGGTCTCCCTGGATTTCATGCTTATTTACAGGTGTATAAGCAGGAAAAACCTTACAATACAGCGGGTTTATTATTTACCCAACCCCAGGTCTGTCGGCTCTTAGCCCCAGACCTCTCGGATCACCATTGGCAGTATTACCAACTCCAAGCGATCGCGGAAAGCATCACCTTCTACCGCACCCAGGAAGTTCCGGCCACCATTGATCTCACCCTCCATCCCCTGCCTCAGCTCTCCTGGGAATTTTTGCCCCACCTCACCGATCCAGCCGCCATGGCTGAGACGTTAATTGAACGCTGGTTGCTCCAAGGTCGGGAGGGGTTACAACTGGCAGTGGCACAGTTACCCCCGCAGCTAACCCTAGAAACCCTTCTGGCAGGCATGAGCTTTCAAATTCAGCGCGATCGCCGGGGACTTTCAGCTGTGTTGATTGAGGATTTGCAAGTCACCCTCCCGGCTCGGTTTCCTGAGGCCAAGACAGATACAGCAGCTTGGAACCTCCTCCAGCACCTGTTGCCTGGTGCCCCAACCGTGGCCGATCCAGCCCCAGGAGGAGGAGTTAGGCAAATCTTGAAAAATTGGATTGGCTACTTTGGTTGGGGAGCCAGGGTACTGGAGAAATCCAGCAGCCAAGTACCCAAGGAACATTAAATGCCGACTCCTGGCTCCTGATTGCTTCCCCTACCCGTTCTCAAGGTTCCTCCGTGCCTCGGGCATCCAAAATGGGAGGCATCCCTGGTTATCCCTGGCTCACCAACCCTCTGCCTAACAAATCCCCGTTTCCCTATGTCGTCCCCTGTCTTTCCTTCCTGGGTGAATCATCCCGAACTGGTTGACTTCTACTCCCAACATCGCAATTCCCCCGCCGATCTCTATCCCTCAGAACGGCGCTTTCTCCCCTGGTTAGCCCGACAGTCGGTTTCGGTTCTCGATACGGGCTGTGCTGCAGGGGGCTTCAGTCAGATTTGGCAGGCCTATAATCCTGGCATTGACTATACGGGCATTGATATTTCGGCACCGCTGATTGAAGCTGCCCAACAGCTGCATCCCGACCTGCAATTTCACTGCGCTAATCTAGTCACTGGGATTGATTTACCTTCGGGTTATGCCACGGTGGTGCAAGCCCTCGGCTGGTTAAATTGGGAACCAGACTATGGGGTGGCGATCGCGGAACTTTGGCGATTGACCGAACGCTACTTGTTTTTAGATGTTCGCTTGGTCACCACCCCAGACGCTGTAGCGATTGGTCAGCAACAACTGGCCTTCAGTGGCACCTGGGATGGGACGACCACCACCCCCTATGTCACCGTCCTATGGCCCACCTTTGCCGAGCAGCTGTTGGCCCTCAACCCCCAACAAATTCTGGGCTATGGCTACTGGGGGCAACCGGCAACCAGTGTCATGGGGATCACCTCCCAGGTCTGCTTTGCGGCCTTTGTCTTAGAGAAAACTCCCCTGTGCAATCCCGATCGAGTACCGACCCTTTGTCTGGACTTACCCCTGAGTTGGCCGACTGCCCTGCGCGATCGCGTCGAGGACTTACCGACTGCACACCTAGAGACCCTTGTGCAGAGTAATCCTGCCTGATCCAGCTATTTCTTTTCTCTGGTGTCAGCGAACTACAGGCACCCGTGGATTGCTAAGATGCTTCTGGTCAATGATCTTCGGCAATGCTAGCCAGAAAAAGGGCTAGACGAGCGTAGCTTGCTGCCGAGGGATTGGCGAGTAGTTCTATGAACAAATGCAGCAGTGGGAGCGGCGGTTTTGAAAATTGCAGCGTTAGTGTGTGGTCGTCTGGAGCAGGATGATTTCCCCGGACGCAGTATCTTGCCAATTCTGGGGCGACCAATGATGACCTATCCCCTCCTGGCAGCCCTCCATGCCCAACAGGTTGAAGCCACCTACTTAACCACCGACTCGCCGCTAATGAGCAGCATTGCCCGCAACTATGGGGTACCGACAATTCAACGACCGCCCCAGCTAGCAACTGCCTCCACTCCCTTAGACACCATTATTCACCACGCCTACCAGCAGATTCGGGCGGAGTATCTCGGCGGAGAAGACCTAGAGGCATTGGTGGTGCTGCTCTGTAATGCCCCCACCGTCACAGCAAGTTTGATTGACGAAGGCATTGAAATGCTGGTCAGCGATCGCACCTTAGATTCGGTGGTTTCCGTCACCCTCCATCGGGAACACCACCCCAACTATGCCCTGCGCATTGGCGATCGCCAGCTACTGGAACCGATGCTGACCACTCAGGCCATTGAGGAGACCCACGCCTACTTTAATACCTATGAATTTCTGGCACTCCGACCCCACTGTTTTAGCCAACCCAGCCCCAGCTATTACTCGATGGGCTGTGTGGGTCGTCGCGTTGCACCCCTCGTCCATGAAGGCTATGGGGACATTGACTATCCCTGGCAGGTGCCTGCGGTGGCTGAATGGCTGCGTCGCCATCACTTTACCGAGTTGCTCACACCCTACGATCCAAGCGATGACACCGTTGCAGGTGCTCCAATCGCAGGGGAAACCTTCGCCATTCAAGTCACACCGCCCAAAGATCTAGAGCGCCGGGTGCTGATTACCACCGTCCCCTTTGGTGAAATTGATCCGAAGCCGTTGCAATTGCTGGAGGCTGCGGGTATTGACTATGTGATTAACCCGATTGGCCGCAAACTTCGAGAAACCGAACTCGCAGACCTAATTGGTAAATTTGGGATTTTGATTGCTGGGACTGAGCCGATTACGGCCACAGTCATGGATCAGGCTCCTCATCTGCGGTTGATTTCCCGCGTTGGCATTGGTCTCGATAGCGTCGATCTGAAGGCCGCCCGCCAGCGGAATGTTTTGGTGTCCTACACCCCCGATGCTCCGGCTCCCGCTGTTGCCGAACTCACCGTTGGGATGATGCTGTCCTTACTACGGCATATTTCTCAAACCGATCGAGGGATGCGGAATGGCATCTGGCAAAGGTATATGGGTCGCCGACTTGCCGAGATCACCGTTGGCGTGATTGGCGTTGGTCGTGTCGGCAAACGCGTCATTCAGCACCTTCAGGGCTTTGGCTGCCCAATTCTCGCCAATGATCTACAGCCGGATTTTGAGTTTGGGCAACCCTACCAGCTGCGTTGGGTTGATAAGGAAACGATCTATCGGCAGGCAGATTTGATTACCCTCCACGTGCCCCTGACCCCCGATACCCACCATTTAATTGATACGTCAGAGCTAGCCCTGATCCAACCCCAGGCATTTTTAATCAATACTGCCCGTGGCCCGGTGATCCGGGAACAGGCATTGGTGAAGGCATTGCAAACTGGCAAGTTAGCGGGAGCTGCCATTGATGTCTTTGAACAAGAGCCCTATTCCGGGGCCTTGGTGGCCTTGGAAAACTGCTTACTCACCTGTCACATGGGGTCTTGTTCCCGTGATTGTCGCTCCCAGATGGAAATCGAGGCCACGGAGGAGGCAATCCGCTTTTTGAAGGGAGAACCATTACTGGGCTTGGTGCCAGAAACCGAGTATTCTTTACACAGATAGCGACATCGCCCTTTAGGACAGAATTTGGGCGTTGCTTCATCCAAGTATGAATCGAAAATCTTGACAATGCCACAAGCCAGGTACAGGTAAATTTTGGGATTGCCAGAAAGAGTAGATTCAAACCGCTAATCAGCAACGCCAATTTGGATGTTGGGGCAAATGCGGCGATCTTTGTCCTCCAGCAGGGGTGGCTCCTTCCAGCCCTGTAATAAAGCTAACAACTCAGAACGCAGGGTTTCTAGCGCGGTAATTTGCCGTGTCACCGCCCTGACTTTTTCCTGCAATCGTTGCTTGACATCCCCACAGGGTAGTTGCCCCTGGTCATAGATATTGAGAATCTCACGAATTTCGATCAGTGTCAGCCCCAGGGATTGCGCACGCTTAATGAATGCCAGTCGCTTGAATACCGATTCTCCAAACAATCGCTGTCCAGTGGGCGATCGCTGCACAGTCGGCGTGAGTAAACCGACCTCGTCATAGTAGCGAATCGTCTTTACGGGCAACCCACTCCGATTGGCAACCGTTCCAATCTTCAACGCTGGCTCCACACCCAGAGAGTTCATAGCCTCTTCATCCATCGCAGATAAACCCACTGCTTCCAAGATTGAGGTTGCAGTCAAGTAGATCAATAAGTGGGGGGATGGCGTTTGGACATACTCAATGGGGGTAATTGGGGACGGGAAGCATAGGGTGGCAGATAATGGGTCACTGTCGCCTCAGGTTGCTCATCGGGTCGCCGTTGGAATTGCCACCATCGTAGCCCCAAGGCCACGACCATCGTCCCCATCCCGAAACCAGCGAGAGAGCCGTGATCACCCAGTCCTCCAATTACCGTATCAACCACGCCAATAGTCAACACAAAACTGAAGAGGGGTTCTCTTCGATAGGCCGACTTCAACATCCGATGCCATACAGCATTCATTGCGAATCCTTGTACTACTCCCGAATCGAACTTGAATTGCTATTAGTCTAGCCTAGTGGTCTGTCAAGAATTTTTTGATGGGTGAAAACACTGGGAAATTAACCCCCTTAAAACTCTTAAACCATCAAATCAAGGTTGACAGAGTACTAGACCTGTCTCAAAAATCAGACAGATTAGCGCTGCAACAGTGGCTCTAGTCAAGTCCCAGCCATGACAGCAGCCCCTTTCCTGTGACAAACTCAATGATCAGGGTTAGGATAAAGCCAATCATGGCAGCCCGGCCATTGAGCCGCTCTGCATATTCGCTAAAGCCAAACTTAGGTTCTTCCAGCTTAGGAGTGGTGGTAGGTTGGATTGGAGTCATAGTCAGACTTCTTTGGTTACAATTCTTTACTATATATCTATTGTAGAGGTGACTGCCCCCTCGTCAACCCAAGACCTGAAATGGCTGGAGTTAATCAATCCAGTAATGAACCTGAGTCTGTGATGAAAAACGGGGTTAATTTTTGTAATAATTAGGCAGGGTAATTAAGATTTCACCTTGAGTTCAATCTATCAGCTTCTCAGCACTTCTATGAAAACTTGCGTACAATACAGAGTGAAATTCTAGCTAGGATATTAGGGTAGGTTTCTATACTTTCCACCAAATCCCCCTGCCAAGGATAACTCAATCACTTTGTTACTCCCATCTCTGTTGTTGAGTCGGTTGATACAACGAACAGAGAAATTTTGGCAGTAAATGTTTACCGCAGGCGCTGCTCAGGATCATGGATAAAAGTGTTATCTGCCTGCAATTCCAAGTACTCAATCAACACCCGTTGTTTGACAGGCAAATTCCTGAAATTGAGAAATTCAGCTTGGATTATCGACTCTAGGTTTAAGTTTTATGCAGTACTCCATGAACCGTCTATCAATCTTTGTAGACGGAAACAATATGTTCTATGCTCAGCAGAAAAATGGCTGGTTCTTCGACCCAAAGCGAGTGTTGGAGTACTTTACTAAAAGTGAAACTGAGCCTCAGGTAACGCTCATTAATGCCTTTTGGTACACAGGTTTAAAAGATCCCCAAGATCAGCGGGGTTTTCGAGATGCCTTGATCAGTCTTGGCTATACGGTTCGCACAAAAATTCTGAAAGAGTACTATGACGATAATTCCGGTCGCTATTCTCAGAAAGCCAATTTAGATATTGAGATTGTAGTGGACATGTTTAATACTGTTGATCAATACGACCGAGTCATTCTCTTTAGCGGAGATGGAGATTTTGAACGGGCGATTGAACTGCTCCGATCGAAAAATACCCATATTACTGTTGTATCAACGGAAGGGATGATTGCCCGTGAGCTACGCAACGCCACGGATCGCTATATCGATCTCAACGATATTCGGGAACGAATTGAAAAAGTTGACTACTGAGTAGGTGGAATAACACTCTTTCATCACCTAGTTAACAAAACTTGTCTGGAATAGTCTGAAAGATCGCCCAGATTCACTAGACTGTTGTCCTCGACTTAACTACTCCGTAGATCCCAGACTGCTGGTTACCGCTATCAGATATGGATGAGGATCGACCCCGTTTGAGCTGGTTGTGTTGAGCTGGGAGCACGGTCTTGAGGTGATTGACAAGATAGCGGGTAAACCCTTTCCTTAACCTTGGTGGCAAGTATAGCTATTGGAGGCCATGGAGAGACCAAGTGTGTGGCGATAGATAGTCCATGCCGTAATATCTTTAGCACGAGCACCATGACAGCTATTAAGCTGGTAAAGTACAGTCAATTCTTGACTGGCAAAAGCTTCAGGACTAAAATTGTACCGCACTTAACCGAGAACCGCCATGTCATTGAAATAAAGTGATGGCAAGGAATTTGACCTCTTACCGTTGTAGAACACTTGAGAAGAGTGATCTTAGTGGGAGAGTTAATGCTTTTTGGTAAATCTTAAGTCCAGCGCAGTCATCGCTTGATGAAGCATTTGTACTTAAGTCAAAGCGGTGAGAGCCGTCTACGTCCAATTTCATGATCGGTAACAACACACGCTTGTTATCAAATATACAAGTGAGCGGCAGCAATTAAATTAAACATAGAATTATTTGCCAATCACTTTTCATACAAAGAGGGAGATGGCAATAATTTCTTATATTTAATTCCGACTAGCTGCCTCGTCACTATTAACTTCAGAAAGTGCCATAATTAGTCCATGAGTCCATTCGCCGTTGATTTACTAAGAGCCAGAGGATCAATGACTTTCACACCTAAGGTAAAGAGAACTGTTAAAAACGAGCAAGATCAGCTAAAGCTAGGATTTTCCCTGCTGAAGGAGAAACGATTTGATGAAGCCCTCGCCCAGATGTCAGACGTAATCCAGTCAAATCCTTCATCAAAAGGTGCGCACCTAGCATCTGGTATCGTTCATTTTCGACAAAAATCCTTTGACCAAGCCCTCGCTCATTTTCAATCGGCGTTAAAGGCTGATCCCTTGGCTCCTCCAGCATATCTGGGAATTGGAAGAGTCTATCTAAGACAAGGAAAGGTAGAGGAAGCCATTGAACAGTTTCAAAGTGCTGTAAACCTAGATCCAAAACAGTCAAAAACTTACGTACATTTGGGAGATGCTTTTCTCAAGCAAAAGCATCTTGATGAAGCACTACAGAAATTTCGAATGGCGCTGCGGTTGAATCCACAATCATCTTCTGCACGGCTAGGGTTGGCTCAGACATATGTGGCTCAGGAAAAGATTCAAGAGGCTATTTCTGAATTACAGTCCTTAATCAGAGTTGATCCAAAAAACTTGAGAGGGCTTCTACAACTGGCCTTTATTTACATGAAACAGCAGCAATACAGCCTGGCCAAGGAAGTCTTTCAGTCAGTGATTCAGATAAGTTCCAAAGTTCCTATTTCCATTCAACTAGCCTTCATTAAGGCTTTGATTGAAGACAATACACTAGAAGAGGCTTGTCAGTTACTCAGGGAGCTACCTGAGAACAAAAAGCTGGCACCGCGAGTGCACCAACTTTGGGGAGATCTGTATAGTCGCCAAGGTCTACATAAGGAAGCCACAGAAGAGTATAGAGCAGCGACTCTGCTGGCCTCACAGACTGATATTAACGACGAGGTTAACGAGCCAGGAGAATTGGATATCCTCGAAGATCAAGATGACTGGGAAGATCTGGCAGAGAGTTTTAGAGTTTCTGCAAACGCTCTGCTCAATGAAAATCCTGCTCGCCAAAAGCGATTTCGAAACCGCACTTAATTACAGCCATATTTTCGGCATTATAACTTCATTCTTGAAGTCTTTCACTTTGATGAAAAAACCAGCAAAAAAATGGATTCATGGAAGTATGTTATCTTGAGAACACCAACATACACTTAGAAAAGAAATGTTGAGAGGGTTGGGATGTTACTGAAGTCAATTTAATTTTATCCAACGAGGTACTGGTCTTTAAGCCCGTGATGGAGTCGTAAAATACATAGTAGATAGGCGAATCTAATCGGCATTCTTTTTCCCAATCTGATCGCCTTACTCCAAGTGTTTCAGGATTGTTCGTATGCGGTTTAGATAGGCAACAGCTCATCAAGAATTCAAGAATAAATGACTGAAACCCTTATGAATCCGACTCATATATCTATTGGCCAGTGCCTTAATGAAGCCAAAACTTCTGACATGAAATCAACAACCGAGGATTGGAAAAAATATGAGCGATTAATGACTTGAGTAGCTTTTTTATTTGGAGTGCAACTGAGATCAGCCAAAACTAGAAGCAGAACTGCTTTATCTCAGGTTTCTTAAGAGGATGTTTTAAAAGGGTCGGCTTGAGCCTCAAATACGACTCAGTGGTGCAATCTAAAATCCATAAACCCTGATTCTGTCGTAGCGGTCTCTAGTTGGTCTGAGTGGTTGGATACACCCAGGAAGACGTTTTTAAACATCGTCTAAGAGGATAAGCATTTTTGGAAGATACAAACTTCTTAAAATAGCGACAAATTACAGTAGAGGAATCTGATATTTTCATCTGAAATGCCACTTGAGAATGGTCTTGCGTTTACGAAGTATTTTAAGTATGGCCAAATTGCGTATAAAACATCATTTAAAACTCATATGAAGTTGGATTTTAAGTTGTTTCAGATATCCCAAATTAAAAAGGGGAACTCAAGATTGGGACAGATAAATTGATTTCAATAAAATGTGTATTTATAACTTCCATTTTATTGTATAGCGGTTCCCGCTCCAATAAAGTACATTAGAAGCCTTGCTGTATAAGCGTTATAGCTACTATGATATACTTCACTCCAGCGAAAACCGCTATAGTAATTTACTGAGGCTTGTTTTTGCCAATTAAAAAATTTTCGACTTGCTTATTATGCCAAGGAACAATGTAGATATTGAAATAATTTTGAGAGAATATTCTCTTGGAAAAAGAAACTTTCATGAAGTGATTATCGACAACAATAGTCTTGCTAAAATGAGGCTATTGAAGGTAAACTTTATCAATATTGATCTTAGTAATGTCAATCTATCTGGAACGGACTTGCAAGGCATATATCTAATTAACTCAAATCTAAGCGAATCAAGCTTTTGCGCGTCTAATCTTAGCTTTTCACTATTAAGTTGGTCGGATTTAAGTCATGCAATTTTATATAAATCTCAGCTAAATGAAACCAATTTAATTGAAGCCAATCTCAGTAATGCTAATCTATCTCAAGCTAAGCTAGTAAAAGCTAATTTAGCCGCAGCTAATTTGCAAGGAGCTAACCTACAACAAGCGGATTTACAGGGAGCATATTTATCCCATGCCGATCTATCTAGAGCTAACTTATGGGGGGCAGATCTCCGATGTTTAGACTTAGAAAGTGCTAATCTTCAGGGTGCATTATACAGTTTAACTACCCAATTTCCTGAGGGTTTCATCCCCGACCAACATGGAGCTTATTTGGTTGCACCTAATGCTTCACTTCAAGGAATTAATCTATGTGGGCTTGACCTTCATGAAATTGACCTCCAGCAAGTGAATATCCAACAGGCAATCTATGACGAAAAGACTCGATTCCCTGAAGGATTTGATCCTGCTCAGCAAGGTGCTTACCTGATTTCCACCTTTACAATTTTACCAAATGCTGACTTACAGGGGATGGATTTGCAGAAGGTTAATCTCCAGGGAGCTGACTTGCGGGGAGCTAACTTACGTCAGAGCAATCTGTG
>NZ_JJML01000032.1 GCF_000775285.1 Neosynechococcus sphagnicola sy1
TTATCGACAGTCAAAGTGTCAAAAGTGCCGCTGGAGTGAGCCAATCGGTGGGCTACGATGCGGGCAAACAAATTAAAGGTCGAAAACGGTTTATGACGGTCGATACCCTGGGATTGCTGTTGCGGGTCTTGGTGACTGCCGCGAGTGTACCCGAACGAGAGGGGGCTAAACAGGTACTCCAACAGGTGAAACAGATGGGTCAAGGGGTATCGCGACTGCATACGATTTGGGCCGATGGCGGTTTTGACGGTAATCCATTCCTGATGTGGGTGATGGATGTTTGTCGGTGGATTGTGGAGGTTGTGCTGCGACCAGAGCAAACCAAAGGGTTCGTATTGCTGAAAAAAAGGTGGGTTGTTGAACGAACATTTGGCTGGCTCATGGGGTACCGTCGATTGGTTCGAGACTATGAGTTATGGCCAGAAACTTCGGAGACATTTATTTACCTGGCCATGATACGAATCATGGTGAGGCAGTTAGCATAAAATCTGACCCAAAAAACTTTTAAAACATCCTCTTAGACATTCAGCGACGCTTTGCAGCCTTAGAACGACGGGTGACAAAGCTTGAGGTTGGCCTTCAAGAGGTAGATCGGATGGTTGACCCTGAGGGCTGGAATTGATCTCAATGGCGATCCATTAGCTGGAGTGTGCCGAGATCAAGTATTCTCGATGCTGGTTCAGGGTCAGGGTATCCAGTAATTCCTGGGGCTGGTTATACAAAACCATGGTAGTACTGTCATTACTTTGGAAGCCAATCCGCCCATAGAAGGGCTGTTGATGGGTGGTCATCAGGTAGACGCGCTCCACCCGGTTAATATGGGGGTGACTGAGAACCGTTTCGACCAACTTGCTCCCCAGCCCCGATCCCTGATAGTCCGGATGAATCACCACATCCCAGATCGTTGCCCGGTAAACTCCATCGGAGGTGGCTCGGGCAAATCCTATCAGGCGATCGCCATCCCAGACCGTGACTACAGGCTTACTATGGGCGATCGCGATCTCCAGATCTTCTAGCCGTCGATTCTGTGCCCAGAAAGCCGTTGCTTGAAATAGCCTTTGGAGTTGCTGCAAATTCACCGTTGCAGCGGACGGCTCAGACCCTTCATGAACCCGGAACTGGATTTGACGACTCATCGTTGGCAAATGTTTAATTTCTATGGATAAATGAACGCCTCCAGTGTAGCGTGGCCACCTGAAAATGGCGGAATTGCTCCTCAATGCCCTATCAGTGAAGCCAGAGCTATCTACAATGGTTTTGCACCTGCCTGTGCCCTGCATCGGCGTTCTTAGTGAGAGCAAACCCTGGAACCATGAGAAATGGCAGAAATCACCCCCGATGCTTGCCCAAAGATCGCTGGTGGCAGCGGTCGCCGCTGATTCTGGTGTTGCTGTTGTTGCTGTGGAGTTTGGCGTTGGGGTGGGGTTTGGCTGAAGTCACCTCTGGTACCCCGCGGTTGGACACCCCTTCATTGGCCAGTGCGGGTGGTCTCACCCCACCCATCTCCAGCTCTCCTGCCCCACCCTTACTGACCCAAGCATCGAGTATTTCCCCGGTGGGGGGCATCGATCCAGTTCCCCCTGGTTTGCAACTGGGGCAGGAAGTGTACCTGCAAACCTGTGCTACTTGCCATCTAGGATTACCACCCGCGGTTTTACCCACGGAAACTTGGCGACAGATTATCCAGGACTCCCAGCACTATAGTGTGCAACTCAAACCCCTGGTTGATCCGACGCGACTGCTGGTGTGGAACTACCTGCGAACCTTCTCCCGCCCCCAATTAGCAGAAGAAGACCTACCCTATCGGGTAGACAATTCTCGGTTTTTTCGCGCCCTCCATCCCACGGTGAAAATTGCCCGACCGGTGCGGATGAATAGCTGTGTTGCTTGTCATCCCGGTGCCCCCCAGTACGACTATCGCAGTCTCACCCCTGAGTGGGAGAACGCACCCTAGGCAGGAGCAACTGACCGATCTAAAAAGGGAAGACCGATACCCATTAATCAAATGATGGGTATCAGCCTTCCCTGAATGTGGAGCGCGACTTAATTAGCAGTAAGGGGAAACATCCTCACCGCAAACATCGGCTAGATAACACAAGGCTCGAAAACGCAGAGCTGCCACCTGCTCATAGAGGGGGTTGAGTTTACAGAGTGGCGGAATATGGAGCAATTTTCGACCAAAGAAGCGGATGTCTCGTTCAAATGGGCAATGGGCTGGAATCTTCTGGCAGAGGAACCGGGCTAATTTGGGTTCCCGCACCTCAATCCCATCCAGCCAGTAACGAAAGGGGTAGAGCAGATCGAAGGCAGCCGCCGATGCAGCCGCCTGTTCTGTTGATGTATTAATATGCAGGTCCTCAGAACGTATCCAAACCCAGCACTCTAGTGCCAGGTTTTGGTTGGGGTAGTTTGGTGCTTTCATAACGGCAATTCCAAACAGATTCGGTCAGGCTCCAGGGAGCAGTAAGTGGTATCTATAGAGTCCATAGAGCATCAAACCGTGAGCCCCAAATAAATGCAGTCGTTCCCGATACATTTGCAATTTATTTTGGGAGGGGATTAATCATAAGTAAAACCTATGAAAATCCTGGCAGTTGCCCTCGCTGGGAGAGATGCGCTACGTCATCTGCTAATACAGACGCAATGGCCGTGATTTCGTATCCAACGAATGGAGACAAATTGAGGTTTTCCGGGGAGAAACTGGGGATCACGAGGCAACTCCAGCCGTGGAGCGCTGGCGTAAAGCAGGCCGAACAGAGCTGGGGCTGGGGCTGGGGCTTGGACTCGGAGTACTGCTGCTAGGTTGGGAATGCGGGAGCGGATTCTGCATTAGCAACACCAACAGGGGATCACTTTGTAATTCCCGCCGGAGCATGCGCTGAATCTCCCGTTCGAGTTGGGTCTGGAGGCCGACCCAGTCGATTTCCACTTGGCCTTCGCCATCGCTACGAGCCAAGTCAGCCCAGCGATCGCGCAGAGTTTCGGTCATCACCTCGCTGACCCAGCGTTGGAGCAGCGATCGCTCCAGGGAAGTCACCACGCCCCGGAGATGGATTTCGGGGGTGGCGAGCAATTCACCCTGCCAGCTAATGGCCACCGCCACAGTAACGACGCCATCCTCGGCGAGTTGTTGCCGCTCCTTGAGAACTCGGGCATTCACCACTCCTGTGTTGTCCACGAGCTCCACTCCGGAGGGGACTTTGCCGCCAATCTGGATGGAGTCGGGGGTGAGTTCAACAATATCCCCATTGTTGATAATCACCATATTCTCGGGGGGAATGCCCATACTCCGAGCTGTTTCGGCGTGCTTAACCAACATCCGGTGCTCACCATGCACCGGCAGGAAGAACTTGGGACGGGTAAGGGCAATCATCAGCTTTTGATCCTCTTGACATCCATGCCCCGAGACATGAATACCTTGATCCCGACCGTAAATCACCTTGGCTCCCTGCATCATCAGTTTATCGATGGTGTTGACGACGGCGATGGTGTTGCCAGGAATCGGGTTGGCGGAAAAGACAACCGTATCACCGGAGCGGATTTTAATTTGGCGATGGTCGCCGTTGGCAATGCGACTCAGGGCTGCCATCGGTTCTCCCTGGGAACCTGTGGTCAGGATCAAGATTTTTTGCGGCGGGATTTGATTAATCCCATGTAAGGGTTGGAAGAGGTCATCACTGCATTTGAGATAGCCCAGGTTACGGGCATGGGCAATCACATTTAACATTGAGCGACCGACCACAGCGACAGTTCGCTGGTGGCGAGCTGCTAAATCCAAGATCAGATTCAGGCGATGCACCGAGGAGGCAAAGGTGGTCACCAGCAGTCGTCCGGGGGCTTGGCTAAAGATCCGATCCAGATTGGGATACACCGAGCGTTCCGAAGCGGTGAATCCGGGGATTTCTGAGTTCGTCGAGTCACTGATCAAACACAGCACTCCCTTGGAACCATGTTCGGCGAGGCGATGGAGATCAAAATGCTCCCCATCCACCGGGGTGTGGTCAATTTTAAAGTCTCCGGTGTGGATCACCATGCCAACGGGGGTATGAATCGCAACGGTGAAACTGTCGGCAATCGAGTGGGTGTTGCGAATGTATTCCACAAAAAACTGAGCCCCAATGCGTACCATGTCGCGGGGACGGACGGTGCGCAACTCGGTGCGATCGCTGACACCAGCTTCTTCTAGCTTGCCTGCCAACAGCGCCATGGCTAAGCGGGGGCCGTAGATAACCGGAATATCAAACTGCTTCAGGTGAAAGGGAATGCCGCCAATGTGATCTTCATGACCATGGGTGACGATCATGCCCCGGATTTTATGTTTGTTCTCTCGCAAATAGGTCATGTCCGGCAGGACAATATTCACCCCATGCATGCCATCCGTTGGGAAGGCAAGTCCGGCGTCGAGTAAGACAATTTCATCGTTGTATTCTAAGACACAAGTATTTTTGCCAATTTCGTGGAGTCCTCCGAGGGGAATGATTTTCAGAGCAGGATTGGAGCCGTTGTTACTCATGGGTATCCTTAATCAGGGGGATGCAAAATCTTCAAACAGGAACTACCGGGCAGGTGGACTGCGGAGATAGTCGGGCTATTCAGTTGTGGATAAAATCTCAGGGGGCACTGGTTACAGCAACGATAATTGCTGCAACACAACCTGCAAATTCTGAACCAGGTCAGGAGACGGCTCACAGAGAGGAGAGCGGAGGGAACCAACCGACCAACCTTGGAGTTGCAACGCTGTTTTCACCGGAATGGGATTGGTGGTGAGGAACAGGGATTTGAACAGGGGAAACAATTGCAAATGAATTTGGGTGGCTTGCTGAACTTGGCCGGCCAGAAAGGCTTGGACCATTGTCTGGAGTTGTTGACCCACCAGATGGCTGGCAACGCTGACAACCCCCTGGGCACCAACTGCCAGCAGGGGCAAGGTGAGGGAATCATCGCCGGAATAAAGGGCAAAGTCGGAGGGTGTCAAACAGCGAATCTGGCTGGCTTGGTCTATGCTGCCACTGGCTTCCTTAATTGCCACAATATTGGGAATCTCAGCTAAACGGGCTACGGTTTCTGGCTGTAAGCTCTGGCTGGTTCGCCCTGGGACGTTGTACAGCATCATCGGTAGATCGGGAGCTGCTTCGGCGATCGCTCGGAAGTGTCGATACAGTCCTTCTTGAGGCGGCTTATTGTAGTAGGGCACCACCTGCAAGGAACCATCCAGTCCTAACTGACTGGCCTTCTGAGTGGCGGCGATCGCCTCCTGGGTGGAGTTAGATCCGGTTCCTGCCATCACTTTGGCTTTCCCAGCTACCGCTTTTTGTACGACTTGGAACAACTCGTACTCCTCTGACCAACTAAGGGTTGGTGACTCGCCCGTAGTACCACAGACGACCAAGGTATCGCTACCGTGATCAACAAGGTGAACGGCGAGTTGTTCGGCAACGCCATAATCGACTTGCCCCTGCTGGTTGAAGGGCGTGATCATGGCGGTCAAAATTTGTCCAAAATTTACCACACGTTATTTCAACTCCTTATCCTGATCGATCATGGGGGGGTCTGTAAAGCTTGACGGGGATGGGGAAGATGGGGTTGCCATGACGCAAAAAGTCGCAGCCTCTCTATCTGGCCAGGGTGACTGCAGGGCGCAGCCAGCTTTGGGTCACTAGTAGTTCTGCAATTTGCACCGCATTGAGGGCGGCTCCCTTACGAATCTGATCGCCACTTAACCAAAGTTCTAGACCACAGGCATGGGAAATGTCTTGGCGAATCCGTCCCACCAGTACCGCATCTTGACCGCTGGCTTCCATCGGCATCGGGAAGTAATTGGCCTGCCAGTCTTCCACTAGTTTAATGCCGGGAGCCTGACTGAGAATGCTACGAGCTTTTTCCACAGCGAAGGGTTGGGAAAATTCCAGGTTGATGGCTTCGGAATGAGCCCGCAACACCGGGACTCGCACACAGGTAGCCGTCACTCTCAGGTTGGGTGTGGCAAAGATTTTGCGGGTTTCATTCACCATTTTCAACTCTTCCTCACAATAGCCCTGGTCGTTAAGCTGAGAGTTGTGGGGGAAGAGATTGAAGGCGAGGGGATAGGGGAAAATCTCAGATTGGGGGGCTTCCCCTTGGAGGATCGCCTGGGCCTGGTTTTTTAGCTCCTCCATGGCTCTGGCTCCTGCCCCACTAGCCGATTGGTAGGTGGCTACAACCAGCCGTTGAATCGGTTGAACACGATGCAGCGGCCAAACGGCCAAGCTCAACAAGATTGTCGTGCAATTGGGGTTGGCAATAATCCCTTCATGGGTGGCCGCAGCCTGGGGGTTGACCTCAGGCACGACCAAGGGCACCTCGGGGTTGAGGCGAAAGGCACTGGAGTTGTCAATGACAACCGCTCCAGCCGCCACCGCCTTAGCAGCCCAAAGTCTGGAGGTAGAGGCTCCTGCGGAGGCGAGGACTAAATCTACTTGGTCAAACGATTGCTCGGTCACCACCTCAACCGGCAAGCACTCACCTTGGAAAGAAAGCTGACACCCAGCAGAACGAGGCGAGGCCAATAGCTTCAAATCAGCGATCGGGAAATTGCGACTGGCTAATAAATCCAGTAGTTCTGTCCCAACGGCACCCGTTGCCCCCAAAATGGCAACTCGATAAGAACGAGGCAAATTTAGTATCCTCCCAAGACCTCAGGGCTTGTGTAACAATGCTTGGTTTGTTCTTTAGTGTTCCCAAATCTTAGCGGATTTTAGGGAGATTCAACCAGCAGGGCCATCGCAATCCTGGCAGAAAGCTTTTTAAAGAAACCCGGTTTAGTTGGTTGGCAAGTCTTAGAATCGGTTACGATCGCCTATTGCTGAGGAAGCGTTCCTTGGTGATTTCCTTGGGCGATCGCGCTATTTAGAGATTGCATTGCGATCGCTGCTGCGATGTCCTCCTTATTCTCTCAGACCCTTAGAGCAACCGATGAAAGTTACCCAGGAAAAACTGCCCGCCAGCCAAGTTGGCCTGGAAATTGAGATTCCGTCCGAAATGTCCAAACAGGCCTATGAAAAAGTGATCCAGAAATTCACCCAATCGGCCAATATTCCTGGGTTCCGCAGAGGCAAAGTACCGCGTCAGATTTTAATTCAGCGGATTGGTAGCACCCACATTAAAGAAGTGACGGTGGAAGGACTGGTGCAGGATGGCATCAAGGAGGCACTGTCGCAAGCCGAGATTCTCCCCATTGGCAGCCCGCAATTGCTTTCCTCCTTCGAGAGTCTCGTCAGTCAATTCGTCCCAGGAACACCCCTGACTTTTACGGCAGCAATTGATGTCCAGCCAGAGGTCACCCTCACCCAGTACCAGGGTTTTCAGGTGCAGGCAGAGGAGGTTCCCTTCAATCCTGACCAGGTGGATCAGGCCATCGAAACCCATCGTCAGCAAGTCGCTACCCTGGTTCCCGTGGAAGCTCGATCGGCTCAACTCGGAGACATTGCCATTGTTGATTACCAGGGGCGCTTTGCGGTCAACGAAGCCGATGCGGATGAACCTACCATCATCCCAGGGGGCGAAGCCACTGATTTTCAAGTAGAACTGGCACCAGGCCGCTTTGTCGATGGGTTCGTGGAAGGGATTACGGGGATGAATCCTGGCGAGATCAAGGAATTTCCGGTGCAGTTTCCTGACAATTACCCCACGGCGAGGCTCGCAGGTCAAGGGGTGATCTTTACGATTACGCTGAAGGAACTGAAAGAAAAAGAACTTCCGGAACTGAATGATGAATTCGCCCAGGAAGTCAGTGAATTTGAGACCTTTGCGGCACTGCAAGCATCCCTGGAGACCCAATACCGGACTGAAGCGGAGCGCAAGACCCAAGACAATAAGGAAGAAGCCTTGGTGCATGAGCTGCTGCAGCACGTGGAGGTGGACTTACCCGAAACCCTGGTGCGCCAAGAGATAGACTACTTAATTACTCAAACGGCCGTTCAGTTGCAAAGTCAAGGTATGGACATCCGGCAGTTGTTTACCGCCGACAGTATGCCCAAATTCCGAGAACGTTCTCGTCCCGATGCGATCGCCCTATTACGCCGCAGTTTAGCCCTCCAAGAAATTGCCAAACGCGAGGCGATCACCGTCGCCCCTGAAGCTATTACGACCAAAGTCCAGGAAGTGTTGGCTCAAAATCCAGGGCGAGACGTTGACTCTGAACGTCTCCAGCAGGTCGTTGCCGATGATTTATTAGCAGCCGCCGTCCTCAGTTGGTTAGAGGCTCATTCCACCGTTGAGCTAGTACCTCTGGGCACCCTGACCGCTGCCACCCCAGATCCTGAGACCGAGCCTTCCGAATCGGCTGAGGCAACTGAGGTATCTGAAGCAACGGAAACAGTGGTGGCAGTTGATGAACCCTAACCAGCTCTCCCCCAGATAACCAGGGCAGCAGCAGTAGCCGAGATCTGGCTCCGAGGCCCTAGGGGCAGGGCAACTGTCCCCATTGGAATTGAGGCATAATGGGGGGAAGATAAAGGCTCTTGCATCATCAATGCCCCCCTGAGCACCGTTGCCTGAAAATTTCTCCAGTAACCTGTTCAGGGTTTTGCCTTTCTGTAATAATCCCGCTAGGGTTAGCAACGAACGTTGTCTTCTGACTGCATCGTGTAAGCCCTCAGTGGACTGCTCAACTTCCTCGCTGAAGCTTTTATGTACTTTTCCCAGTCATTGCCCCATCCAGTTAAAAGTTTGACATCCCTGGACATATCTGCGATCGCCAACGTGGTGCCAATGGTCGTGGAACAGTCTGGGCGTGGCGAGCGCACCTTTGATATTTACTCTCGACTGCTACGGGAACGCATTGTGTTTCTGGGAACTCCCGTGGATGATGCAGTGGCGGATTCCATTGTGGCTCAACTATTGTTCCTGGATGCGGAAGATCCGGAGAAGGATATCCAGATTTACATCAACTCCCCAGGCGGATCGGTCACCGCTGGCATGGCCATCTACGACACGATGTGTCAGATTCGTCCCAACGTTGTCACCATTTGCTTTGGTCTAGCAGCCAGTATGGGAGCCTTTTTGCTTTCAGGGGGCACCCCTGGTAAGCGCATGTCCCTTCCCAGTGCCCGAATTATGATCCATCAACCCTTGGGGGGTGCCCAAGGGCAGGCGATTGATATTGAGATCCAGGCACGGGAAATCCTCTATCATAAGCGCAAGTTAAATGAGCTCTTGTCCCAACATACCGGCCAACCCCTAGAGCAAATCGAAGCGGATACCGAGCGAGACTTTTTTATGTCTGCTGAAGAAGCCAGAGCATACGGGCTGATTGATCAAGTGATTTCTCGGCAGAATCTACCCTCGGTGTCAGACACTGTCACCGCAGTCAACTAAGAGGCCGCTATGTCAAAATATGACTCCCATCTCAAGTGTTCTTTCTGCGGCAAGTCTCAAGAGCAAGTACGCAAGTTAATTGCCGGGCCGGGAGTCTACATTTGCGATGAATGTGTTGACCTGTGCAACGAGATTTTGGATGAGGAGTTTTTTGATGGCAGTGGCAGTGCAACTCCCCAGCCATCTCCCCGGCCTGAACCCACAGAACGGCGGAAACCCCGCGCCAACAGCCTCTCCCTAAATCAAATTCCCAAGCCAAGAGAAATCAAGAAATACCTGGATGAGTACGTGATTGGGCAAGATGAGGCCAAAAAAGTCCTCTCCGTTGCAGTCTATAACCATTACAAACGGCTGAGTTTTATTCAAGGCAAGGGTTCTGGGAATAAAGCTCATCCTGAGGATGGGGTTGAACTACAAAAATCTAATATTCTCCTGATTGGTCCCACGGGCTGCGGTAAAACTCTCCTAGCCCAGACCCTGGCAGAAATTCTTGATGTTCCCTTTGCGGTAGCCGATGCGACGACACTGACAGAAGCAGGTTATGTCGGCGAAGATGTCGAGAATATTTTGCTGCGGTTACTTCAGATGGCCGATCTTGATGTGGAAGAGGCTCAGCGGGGGATTGTCTACATTGATGAAATTGACAAGATTGCCCGCAAGAGTGAGAACCCCTCCATTACCCGCGATGTTTCGGGAGAGGGAGTCCAGCAAGCCTTACTCAAGATGCTAGAAGGCACCGTCGCCAATGTTCCTCCCCAGGGTGGTCGAAAACACCCCTATCAAGACTGCATTCAAATTGATACCAGTAACATCCTGTTCATCTGTGGGGGCGCCTTCGTTGGCCTTGACAAAGTCGTTGAGCAGCGGACGGGTCGAAAGTCAATGGGTTTTATCCAACCCGGAGAAACCCCTCCGAAGGAGAAACGAGCGGCTGATATTCTCCAGCATCTAGAACCCGATGACTTGGTGAAGTTTGGCATGATTCCCGAGTTTATTGGCCGGATTCCCATGGTGGCGATCGTTGATCCTCTGGATGAAGATGCCTTAACTGAGATTCTCACCGAACCTAAGAATGCCTTAGTGAAGCAGTACCAGAAACTCCTGAAAATGGATAATGTCCAGTTGGAGTTTAAGCCAGAAGCGGTTCGGGCGATCGCCCAGGAAGCCTATCGCCGCAAAACAGGAGCCCGTGCCCTGCGTAGCATCGTGGAGGAACTGATGCTGGAGGTGATGTATGAACTACCCTCCCGCAAAGATGTCCATCGCTGTGCGATTACCCGAGAAATGGTTGAGAAGCGTTCAACCGCAGAGCTATTGGTACATCCCTTGTCCTTGCCTAAGCCTGAGTCTGCTTAGTAATCATGGCTTACATTCAGGTTCGGGGCCATGCCCATTACTATGAATGGATTACCGCCGCTGGGGATGCTACTCCCAGCGGTAAACCCGTGTTGGTGTTCATCCATGGTTCGGGGGGGATCGGCTCGCTATTGGGAGAGTACCGCGATCGCCTTAACCGACCGCTTTGACTGTCTGTTGTATGATTTGCGCGGATTTGGCCGCTCTAGTGTCAACTTTATGGGGGCAGACGGGACAGCCTCGCTGCCAGAAACAACCCAGAGTTATGAATTAGAAAGTTATGCGGTGGATTTAGCGAACCTGCTAGACGCACTGCATATTCCGCAGGTATATCTCAATGCTCACTCGGCTGGGGCTTCCATTGCCGTTTTCTTTTTAAATCTCTATCCACAGCGGATCAAACGAGCCATCCTCACCTGTAGCGGTATTTTTGAGTACGATGAACCGGCGTTTCAAGCCTTCTATCGATTTGGGGGATATGTGGTTAAGTTCCGCCCCCGGTGGTTATCTCAATTACCCTTTGTCGATCGGCTGTTTATGCAACGTTTTCTCCACCGTCCCCTAGCGGGGGCCATTAGCCAAGCCTTTTTAGAGGATTTTCTCGTAGCGGATTACCCAGCAGCTCTGGGAACTATTTTTACCTGTGTCAGCAAACGAGCCACGGAAGTCATGCCGTTGGAGTTTGCCCGATTGACAGTGTCGACGCTGCTGGTGGCCGGAAGTTGTGACATCATCATTCCAGCCGAGATGGGACGTCAAGCTGCCGCTTTAAGTTCAATGGTAGAGTTTGTAGAAATTCCTGACACGGCTCACTTCCCCATGCTGGAAGATGCTGAGACTTACCTGAAAGTGGTTCGTCATTTCTTGCAGGCCTAGCACTGGGGAAAAGCTAGGTTAAAAAATTACAAAATTGGCGTTGCTGATATTGGCGATCGTCTGAGTGTTCAACGTTGCGAACAAGGTTTCATCACCCGTTGATGTATTGGAGCTGGTTGGATCGTAGTAAATCAACACATTTGCACCAGACGTAACCGCCAACAACGCTGCACTAGAGATACTGCCATTGGCTAAATAGGCTGCTGTAGAGGCTGTTGCTAAGGTTGCGCCCTCGCCATACCGATTCACGGACAGCGTTCCTGCTCCGCCCAAACCCGTCAAACCAGCTGCCGCGACATGAATCAGATCCTGACCGGAGACAAAATCTTGAATCGTATCTCTGACATCGGCGAGACTATTAAACCCAAAGATATCATTGCCGCTGCCGCCAGAAAGACTATCATTGCCGCTGCCTCCCCACAGAGTGTCATTACCGTTCCCTCCAGATAGGGTGTCATTGCCAGCACCACCGAATAGGGAATTATCCAGGGTGCTGCCTGTGATCACATCATTGAGGCTGCCCCCGGTGACATTTTCAATCTGAGTCCCTGTAGCAAGGGTAAGGGCGAGGTTGCCGTTGACGGTTTGGCTACTGCCAACGGTGCCTAGATTAACAGTAATGGCCTGAGTGGTTGTTGATGAAAAATCTAGACCATCGGTTCCAGAAACAGTATCGGTAATGGTATCACTGCCGAGAGCAGCATCAGCATCGAATATATAGATATCGTTATTGGCACCCCCATCCAGGGTGTCATCACCCGCATCTCCTTGGAGGCTGTCATTGCCAGTACCACCCACTAGGGAATTGTTCAGGGTATTGCCSGTTAAAACATCATTGAGGCTCCCCCCCGATAACAGTTTCAATTTGAGTCCCTGTCGTCAGGGTGAGGGTGAGATTGCCATTGACGGTTTGACTACTGCCAAGGGTGCTTAGATTGACGGTTAAAGCTTGGGTGGTTGTTGTAGAAAAGTCGAAGGTATCAGTACCCACTGAATCTGTATCTGTTACTGTGTCGCTACCAAGGGCAGAATCGGCATCGAATATGTAGACATCGTTATCAGTACCCCCATCCAGGGTGTCACTCCCAGCATTCCCTTGGAGGCTGTCAT